>NZ_JBEZKZ010000014.1:0-113344 GCF_040651895.1 Streptomyces sp. NPDC048352 | reverse complement strand
GGGCTCGGCTTCGCCGAGCCAGGGCCGGCCCTTCGCGCCGGTGTCCTGCGCTTCGGGCCGGATTGGTTCGGGGTTCCGCTTCGCTCCACCCCGAACGGCCTGCTCCGCAGGCCCGAGTGACCCCGTTTCACGGGGTCTGGGCGGGTCCGCTTCGCTCCCCCGCCCTGCAGTCCTTCCGGCTCCGCCTCCAGCACCAGCCCGCTCCGCGGGCTCCAGCAACAGGAGCAGGGAACACGCGTCGGCGTCGGGCACGACTCCCCCTACGGTGCAGAGACTCCCCTGACATTGGTTCAATCACACTTCGTCGTAACCGTTAGCAATGAGCATGGCCTTGCCCATAAGTTGGACGACTTCTTCGGAAATACCCCAGCAGTCATAGCGGAGAGAGATGGGAAAGTCTCCATACAGACTGAGGGCAAAATACAGGACCGTGAGTTCCTCACTGTGGTCTCCGAGTGCCCCTGCATCGAGAGCGGCGCGCAGCCTCGGGACCTCGAAGCCGGCCCATACCTCCCCTTCCGTAGCTCCCCCGTCGACGTACTGGCGCAACCTCGGGTCCTCCAGCCACACACCTGTCTGCTCCAGCAGCCAGACAGCCGCATCCAAAGGCCACAGGAAGGCCGTGCCACGCTTCAAAGCCTGAAGAAAATCCGCAGATGACATCTCAGAAAAATCGATCACCCCACGAGGATAGGCAGCAGGTGCACCCTCCACTCAACACAGACGGCCCGGCCACTCGATTCATTTTGGTGGTCGGATACACACAGGAAACGGCCCCACATGCCGCTTTGCCGATCCTGCCAGGGGTGTCGCGGATCAGTGAAGCTGTGCAATGCCCAACCAACCTGCGCAACCAGGCCCCGAGCCAAGAAACCTACAGGTCAGACGGCTAGCCCACCCCGAACTCCGCGCAGATTCAATGAACCACCAAGCCCCCGCCCCACTCAGCCAACCTGCACAACCGCAGATCAGAAGACTGACGACTGCTCAGTTTCACTGACCGGCGACACCAGCCCCTGAAACGGAACCTGCGCCTGCGAGCCCCGCCCCGCCAGCGACCGAAGTCCCCGAGCAACGGACCAAATGGACCACCCTGGACCGCAAGGAGGCCCGCCTGCGCCGAGACCAGCTCCGCTCGCTGGCCGCGCTCCGCCGACAGGTCGCCCGTGCCCGCCAGGAGCGAGACGAGATCATCACCGACAACACCCTGATCCGGGTCGCGGTCGACCTCCTGCTGGCCCACGCCGACAGACAGAACGGCAACACCGAGGAACAGCTCCTCAAGTCCGTGACCACCGCAACCAAGCCGGACCTCGACACCACCCACCTCGCCGTCTACACCGCGCTCACCGCCCTTCAGGAATCGGACGACCCCGAAGCGGTCTTCGCGCACTGCAACCTCATGAACAACGCGCTGCTCCAGATCAAGAGCGAGGCTTCCCACCGCGCCGCCGCCAGGTAGGGAAGCCCAAGCGCCATCCACTCGGTCCCGGACGAGCACAACCAGGTACTCAACGGAACACGACGTCGACGGACTCAACGCACGGGGATGCTCCTCAAGCTCGCTGACTCCCTCAGCTTGTGCTTTATGGTCTGACCTCGAACGATGGCCCGAACGTGATCGCTCATACGTGGATTCTGGGGACCTGAACACGGCCTTCGCCTGATCCTGTGCTCCGACGAAAGAGGCACTTGACCAGCAAGAAGGCCGTGGGGGAATGAGTCTGCTGCATCACGATGCCGGGCGGGCCGCCCGCGCTGTGGCGTCGCACTTCCGAGATGACTTCTACGCGTGCCTGCGCGCGTATGGCGACGAACTGTTCGAGCTAACGGACGCCCTGCTGTGTGCGGACGGGCCGGTGAGGACGCCGGTGGATCTGACACTGCTGCCCGAGCATCGTCGAGGGCACGGCGCGTTATACGCGGCGTTGAACGAAGGCCGTATCGACGTCGGCCGGCTGCGGCGGATGCTTGCCACATTGCCGCAGCCACAGGCCGCCGACCACCGACTCGTCTTGGCCGTGGACGTGACCAACTGGCTGCGACCCGACGCCGAGTGCAGCCCGGATCGCCTGTTCTGCCACACCTTCGGCCGAGGCCGGGACCAGCACCTGATGATTCCCGGCTGGCCGTACTCGTTCGTCGCCGCCCTCGAATCAGGCCGCACCTCCTGGTGCCAGCTGCTGGACGCAGTCCGGCTAGGACCCGAGGACGACGTCGCCGAGGTCACCGGCGTCCAAGTCCGCCGCGTGGTCGAAGACCTCATCGCCGGCGGTCGGTGGCGCGAGGGCGATCCGGACATCCTCGTCGTCTTCGACGCCGGCTACGACGCTCCGCACATGGCCCACCTTCTCGACGGGTTGCCCGTCGAGATCCTGGGCCGGATGCGCTCGGACCGCGTCATGCGCCGGCCCACACCCACACAGCTGGAATACGCCAACGCCTATCCCCGAGGAGGGCGGCCGCCGAAGCACGGCAAGGAGTTCCGCTTCGCCATACCCGAGACCTGGGGCGAGCCCGATGCGGCGACCGTCCAGGTCACCGACCGCTACGGCACCGCACAAGCGATGGCCTGGGATCGTCTCCACCCGAGGCTCACCACCCGCTCCGCCTGGATCGACCACGACCGCGAACTGCCGATCATCGAGGGAACGCTGATCCGCCTGCAGGTCGACCGCCTACCCGGCGGCGGTGACCCGCTTCCGCTCTGGCTGTGGTCCTCTGCCACCGGAATGACCGGCACTGATGTCGATCTGCGCTGGCAGGCGTTCCTCCGGAGATTCGACCTGGAACACACGTTCCGGATGATCAAGCAGACGCTCGGCTGGACCCGCCCGAAGCTCCGTACCCCGGAAGCGACAGACCGCTGGACGTGGCTGATCGTCGTAGCGCACACTCAGCTCCGTCTTGCCCGGCCACTCGCGGAGGACGTCCGCCGCCCCTGGGAGAGACCGGTGGAACCGAACAAGCTCACCCCGGCCCGGGTCCGCCGGGGGTTCAGAAACCTCCGCCCCCACCTGCCCTGTCCGGCCCCTGCACCCAAACCCACCCGGCCCGGCCCCGGCGGACCCCTCGGCTCGAAAAACCAGCGACCCGCCACCCGCTACGACGTGGGCAAAACGGTCAAGCGACCCGAGAGCATCATCGAACGGAACCGGGCCAGACCCTGACGAGGCCATGGGAGGCCGCTTGTTTCAACCTCGGTGGTCACGTCGCGGTGGGGACGTAGGGCGCTGCTGCGACCTGGGCCATCGTCCGAAGATTCGCAAAGTAGGAGGCGCAGTACTCCTCGTTGATCAGAGGAACGATCTTGTCGAGGTCGGCGATGCAGCCCCAGAGGTAGGCGATGCCACTGCCGTCGAGCCCGCCCTTCAGCTCCCTCTGCACGAGGCCGGCGACGTCGGCGTCCAGGAGGACCAGGTCCACGCCATCGAAGTCCACGCCGCGGAAGCCGTCGGGGAACAATGCGCGCAGGTGGTCCTCCCACAGCCGGGCGAGTCCGTCTTCGGGCTGTGCTCCGCCCACGTCGGGGGCTGTCGTCTCTGCCGCGGACGGTGGGCAAAGGAGCAGGGAGACGGCATCGAAGACGGCACGCAGCATTGCGACGGCCCGGATCGGGCGGAGGGCGGCACTTGACTCGGCGCCCTGCGTGAGGTTGTCGCGGAGCAGTCGGCTGCGGTCGAGTTCGATGGCGAGCTCGGCCGTGATGAGCCCGGCGTCGGTGGCCCGCTCGATGAGGACGTGGAGCGGTTCGTTCGTGGCTAGACGCTCAGCGAGGACGTGCTCTAGGGCGAACAGGGAATGTGTGACGGCGACGGTGGCGAACTCGTACCGGTAGTAGGAGTGCCGAATGAGCTCGCGGGAAGTTTCCAACGCGCTCATGACGTACATCGACGCGCCGCCGGGCAGAACCAGGTCGGCAACCAGAGCGTGCATCTCCGCATAGTCGAGAACGAGGTCGCGGGCGCGCGGGTCTCGTACCGGCAGGAGGAGCGGGCCGGGCGGCGGTGGCAGGGTATTCACCGGTGCAGTCTTGTCGCCGGAGGTTGTCGGTGCCATCGGATTTGCTCGGGGCGGTTGGTAACCCGCGGCCACATCTCGCCAGCGGGTCCGACCTTAAAGAACAAGCTCAGTGCCTGTTTCCAATCTCGGACCCAATGAGAGGCGGGGCTCACCTGGTGCTTAAGGTGCGGGCATGGCTGTCCCCGAGATCATCCCTATTGCCCATGAGCCGGACTATCGAACGAGCACCATCGGCCGGTTCAGCGGCGGCCAGTTTCTGGCTTCGGTCACCTATGCCTTCCCAGATGGGTTCGCGATGGGGGACGGCTGGGAGGAGCAGAAGCGGCTCTTCGCAGTGCTCCACAAGTTCGACCACGACGGGCACCATCAGGTGTCTGACATCTGGTGCGCCGGTACTTGGGCAGAGCAGATGAAGCGTCCGCGTGACGAGCGTTCTGTAGTTGCCCGCGCAGAAGCCCGACTGGCCGCCGGCCTCGCCAGCCTCGCAGAGCATGAGTACTGCGACATCGCGATCCGGCCGTTCCAGCTCACCGTTGATGGTGTTGTCTTCGGCCTGATCACGGAGTGCCATGCCGAGGACGGGGACGGCGAGGACGACTGGGCTGAGCTCAATCCCGATGGCTTGGGGTTCTCGGCTCCGTGGAACGGTGAGTACGACACCTGACAGACGGAGCGGTTAGTGCCTATCGCAATCGGATCGGTAGCGGCTGGGGTGTGTCAGTGACGTGGGGTAGCTTCGTCGGCACCGAAGGACGAGGGACATGACATGCAGGTTGCTGGTGCCGAGGTCTTCTCTTGCGCCGTGTGCAGCGCCCGGCTGTCCGCGCCGGTGCGCGAGGTCCACCCGCCGGCAGAGGGCGAGGCATGGACACCGCTCGACTCTCCTGTCGAGCCCTGCCCGCCCAGGATGGCGGCAGGCACTTTCGCCCGTGACCCGCAGCCTGGACGCATCACCTGGGGCTCGCTGCCCAAGGGCTTCGGAATGTCCCGGGCGGGGCACGGGCCAGGGGTGGACCTGCTGTTGAGCCCAGACGACCTGGTCGGTACCACGAAGATCCTCAGCCGCTGGGGCGGCTGCTGCGGGCCGGGCGGGCACCAAGGACCGAATCTGGCCTGCGCGGAGTGTGGGGCGGAGGTCGGGCTGTGGATAGGTGATTGCTACACCTGGCTGGAGGTCGTCCTCAACGGGCGTCTGGTCAGCCGTTCCCCGTCGGCTTGAGTGCCTCTTCGTGAGCCCGCCAGGACAAAAGACGTGGTGGTGGGATGCGGTGCTGACGTTGTGCAGGCGGGGTCCGAGGGCTTGAGGTCGGCAGCCTCCACCACCGCCCGCGACCGCAGCCCCCGGCCGGCGTCGGCGGGCGGGACCAGCCCCGTACCCGCCGCCCACCGCCACGCGGCCACCGGCACCCGCAGCCGACCCGCCGCCGCGTACGCGTCCTAGCTCTCCCGTACCGAACGCCCCATCTGAATCGCACTCCGATCGCACATCAGGCGGCCGACCACCGGGCCGCGCCGGAAACATGGCGAAAGATCCCCATTGCTGTCAATAGACTTGTTTCTGGGGGGAGTTGGGCATACGCCGCATAAGTCGCCTACATGTACGCGAGGGAGAAAATCACCCCTGCGGGGGACCGCGGGCCGGCTTCCCGCCGCCGCGGAACTCCCCGGTTCCCGGGCTGGCGGGCGGCCCGGGAACCCGCAAACAGGGCTAGCGGCGCGGCCGCCCGCCGCGGCCCTGGCGCAGGCGTAAGGCGACCTCCACGGCGTCGGCCACGCTCTGCGCCACGTCCGACCATTCCGGCGCCCATACGGACACCGCAACCTGCGCCGCCGCAACGGCGACCTCTGCGACCACCCGGCCCACCACCCGGCGTCCGGCGGGCCGGCGGCGCCGCGGGGCCGGCTCCTCGGCGGGTCCGGCCGGCTCCCGCCCGGACCCCCCACCCGTCGACTCCCCACCTGCTTGTGACGTGCTCATGCCAGGTAACTCCCTTGCGCGAAAATGCGGATCACGCCTCCGGCCGGAGACGTGATCCGCACTGTGGAACAGCGAGGGGTTAGCCCCGCAAGTTCCCACATCACCGCAGGTCAGAACGCCGATACATGGAACCCGCGCACGCGCTACACCACCGCCCCCTTAGCCCCGCAACCCTGCTCCATGCGACCTGCATCACGTCCGCTCCGGCGCCCAAGCCCGTCCCGCAGCGCGTGAGGGCGGTCAGTCGACGGCTGGTGCCGGACCCACCCCGAAACCGGGAACATCCACGGGCGTCACGTCCAGGCGCAGTCGCTTGAAGCGGAGCGGGTGGCGGAACACCCCGCCGCGGTCGATGGCGCGGTCTGCGCTGATCTCGGCGACCAGGTCGGGGCAAACCAGGGTCACGTCCAGGACGTCGCGAGAGCCCCAGGACGCCGCGAACTGGACACCATCCCATGGGTGCCCAGGGCTGGCCGGGGCCAGGCGCTCCGCGACGGGGCGGGCCTGCTCCGGGCGCAGCGTGACCGTACGGCCGACCGTGTGCAGCCGGCCTTCGTGGTCGTAGCGTCCGAGCACGAGGAGCTGCGGGCGGGCGAGGGTCCCCGTGATGGCACCGATGACGGCTTCGGTGGTGTCGCGTCTTTTGATCTTGGTCCAGGCGCGGCGGCCGCCCTGATATGACGCACCCATGGGCTTGGCGACCACGCCTTCGAGACCGGCGACGTCGGTCCAAGACTCGAGCCAGTCCGCCGCCGTCGCCAGGTCCGTGGTCATCGGACACAGCGTCCACGGGGAGGTCAGGGCGCGGGCGGCGAACAGCACTTCCAGGCGTCGCCTGCGCTCTGCGTACGGGAGGGCGGTCAGGTCGGCGCCGTCGGCCTGAAGGACGTCGAAGGCGACGTAGAGGGCCGGCCAGCGGGCCACCAGGGCCGGCGCGCTGCGGGCTCGGGCGGCGGCCCTGCGTTGCAGACCCTCGAAGGACAGGGCGCCGGCCTCCACGTCCCAGGCGAGCACTTCGCCATCGAGGACCAGGCCGGCGGGCAGCTGGTCGGCGGTGGCCACTAGGTCGGGGATCGCGTCCTGGACCAGGGCGCCGCGGCGGGTTTGGAGCAGCACCCGCCCGCCCGGCTCGGAGGGGGTGAAGATGAGCAGCCGGTGGCCGTCGTACTTCAGCTCGTAGGCCAGGCCCGGACCGGTACGGGGCGGGGCCGGGATCGTCTCGGCGGCCTGCGCCAGCATCGGCACGACCGGCGGCCGCAGCACCACGTCCCCGCACCTCCACACCATCCGCCGGCCCCCACTTTCAACCCTGGGGCGCGCCGGGCCGCACGGCCTGGCGGCGGACGCCGTACGGCCGAATGCAGGCGGGTGACTGTCCTGTGACAGCGATTCCTAATGCTGTCTGTCAACCCGCTGAGTGCTTCGCGGGCGGTCAGTCGGGCGACGGAACGAGGGTCGTGGAGACGGACCGCTTGCGAAGCCCTTCTGCCAGATGCGCCATTTCCACGGACGTGCCGACCAGGCCCCCTCCACTCAGCTCGGCGGCCGTCAGCCGGGCCTCGCCCAGTGACAGGTGGCGCATCTCGCGCAGGGCTCGCAACACGGGAACGAGATTGGTCTCAGCTGCCAGGCGAAGCCGAGCAAACCCGTGCTGGGCCAGCAGTGCCTGCCTGATCTCTTCGGGAGCTGGGCCGACCCCCATCTCGCACCACCCGTTGGAGCAGGCTTGGCACCGTCCTTCGATGCCCCAGCGGAGCTGTCCCCGTTCGATGAACTGCCCGACGTCGCGGACCAGCACGCCACCACAGGCTGGGCACGACGAAGTGATCTCCACTCCTTGGGTGGCGGTGATCATTGGTGCGTCTCCCCCGATGTCGATCTACCTGATCCTGCCTCAAGCACTCAAGGCCTGGCGACTGGGTTGCCCGGCATCACAGATCGCAGCACAGACCTCATACCATGACTGGCTCCGGTGGCCCGGCCTCGGAGCACCGTCCATCGCGGAGGAGGGCCCAGAGGACGTTGACGCGGCCGCGTGCGAGGGCCAGGACGGCTTGGGTATGGCGCCTGCCCTCGGCGCGTTTGCGGTCGTAGAACCTGCGGGACTCTTCGGACCGTCGGATGCTGAACAGCGCGGAGGTGTAGAGCACGCGCTGGAGCCAACGGTTGTATCGCTGGGGGCGTCACAGGTTGCCGCTGATCTTGCCGGAGTCGCGTGGGACCGGGGCGACGCCGCCGAAGCCGGCGAGGCGGTCGGGGGTGCCGAAGACGGCCATGTCGCCGCTGGTGGCGCCCAGGAACTCGGCGCCGAGGATGATGCCGAGGCCGGGCATGCTGGTGATCACTTCAAAGTGCTGGTGGTCGCGAAACCGGGCCTCGATGAGCTTGTCGAGCTCGGCAACCTGCTCATTGAGGAGCATCACCTCCTTCGCGAGCGTGTGGACCATCTGGGCGATCACGGGACAGTGACCGGGTGGCGCGGTGCGGGCGATCACTTGGCCAGAAAATCGAACATGCGCTCTACTGGGAATATCGGCTTCCGCACCGCCCCAGGAGCACCCCGTGACCACCCCCGCGCCCGCGCCCGGCAGACCCCAGCCTGTCACCTGGGCGCCCAGCCAGACCGGACCCTGCTCGCGCTGCCACGCTCCCACCTGCCGTTACGGGGTAGGCGCCTCCCCCTTGTGCCCTGCATGCAGGCAAGCGCGGGCGGCGCAGTACGGGACGTAGCGATGTCCGCACCACCCCCGGCCGACAGCCCGCGGCTGGACCTCCTGCGCTTCCTCGAACGCGTCCAGCTTCAAGATCTCCAGCGCACCCGCGACTGGATAGCCGCCGAGGAGAAGCACGCGGTGCTGGAGGCTGCGCGAAGGCCTGCGCCGCCGCCTCCGGAGTGGCTGATCGAGTACGGGATCGGCACGGGCCGGCCGGCTGCGCGGGTGCACGCCGGCAGCTGCTGGGACACCCGCCGCCGCTGAAGCCCGCCACCGCCGAACTCGCCCGGCGCGCCCTCGCCGAGGGCGTACAGGCCTGCCCGGCCTGCCGCCCCGACACCATCCTGGGAGCGCTGGAATGACCGGCCACCCCCACCGTGAAGGAATGAGCCCTGCCGTGCGCGTGGTCGTCTACCCGCCCGACGCCCAAGGCGGACGCCGCGTCCGCTGCGACGGCGAGATCCTCGGCCGCGCCCTCGGCCCCGCCGACCTCCTGGAGTTCCTGCGCCGGGCCGGCCTCGACCCCGACGACGCCCGCCTGGACGACGCGTTGCTGATCGAGTGGTGCGGCGGCGGGCCGGCTGTGTGGAGTCCCGACTCCGGCGAGCAGTGAGCGCAGCAGTGCGGGCCGCCACCCGGCGAGAGATGACGACACACACTGCTGCTCCGGGTCAGACGGTGGGTGAGGCGGTGTAGTCGTGGCGGCCGTAGCCGCGGCCGTCGCCGTGCCAGTCCAGGAACAGCACCGTATCGGCCAGGGCTCGGGGGCCAGCCCCGTGGCTGATCGTCGGGGTTCGGTAGTGGCCGTTGTAGTTGCCGCTCGAGGTGCTGTCCTCCAACCGGTCCTCGATCGCGGTGAAGTCGCGCTCGATCACCACGGGGTCGGTGCCCTGGCGGAACTGCTTGATCTGCAAGCGCAGCTTGGCCCCGTCGAAGATCGTCGAGTCATCCGCCTCGCGAAACGCGGTGCCGTCCCACTTCGCCTCGGCGTACGCGTACACGGTGCACCCGCAGCGGGCCGCGCACGCTTGACCGTGATCTTCCAATTGTCCGGCCACGGCCCGTCATAGCTGCTGTCATCAATGTCCTGCGTACTGGACGCGCACCGGTAGGCCGGCGCTCCCGTCGCGGTGGGAGCGGCCGGTGCCACCACCGCCACCACGGCCAGCGCGGCCACCGCCACGCGCTTGATGATGTTCATGCCCGCTCAATGCCGCTACCACCGGGGGCGACACGGCCAGGGCTCGAAACCGCCCCCGAAGAGGAACCCCGGCTTCGGGGAACATCGGTACAGCCGTTGGCGCTGAGAACGATCAAGGTTGGCTAGCGGCCGAAGAGCAACTTTGATCACGGCCCGCGACGAGGGACCCCCGCCCCTTGTGGGCGGGTAGTGGAAGTCCCCGAGGCAGCGGAACCCGTCGCACGTGACTGATGGGCAGACACTCCGACCACAGCAGCTGGTCCTGATACTCCGTGCGGGTGGTCTCCGGCGTTCAACGGCTCAGCTATGTGACCTGCGGGGGTAGGGCGACAGGGCCCGACCGTGCCACCTCCTCCCAGGGGGCACGTGCCAAAACGACGTAAGGAACACTCGTGACCGAAGATCTCGGCGTCGGCACCTCCTCTGTCGGAAAGTTCAGCGCCGCCGCTACCAGCACCTTGGGTGGCGTGACCGACTCCGTGGGCAGCCTTGTCGGCAGCATCATCAAGGCCGGCCCGGGCGGGACGATCACGCAGGACATGGTCGACCACGCGAACAAGATCAAGCCCGCCGTGGACAAGGCCAACGGCTGACCTCACAGCCCCCGTGTCCGGCCTCGGGAAGCATCGGTACAGCGGTTACCGGTGAGAACGATCATGGTCCGGTCGGCGCGAGGGTGTTGACCCGGTTCTCGTACTCGCGGCGGGCCTTGCGCTGAGCCGGGAGCGCCGGGGCGCCCTCGCGGCCGTCGAGCGGTTGGCAGCGGGCGAGGAGCCGGTGGTGCACGGCCGGGACGGCGGTGACGCCCAGGGTGTAGCCCTGGCCTCGCCGTACGGTCACCCCCTGGTCGAGCGCCGCCCGCTCGGCGGGCTCCAGCTCGGCGGTGCGGAGGAAGTCGGCGACCTTGCCCGGCATGTCGAGCGTGACCGGCAGCTCCGGGGCGGGCGCGTCCTCCCTGAAGGGGATGTGGTCGGGCAGGAGGCCGGCGACGGCGGTGCGGAACGCCGCGGCTGACGCCGTGGTCGCGGGCGGGGGCGGCGATGGAGCGGCCTAGGTGCGCGCCCGAATCCGCCGGAAGGCTGGCCGACCCCTTTGGCGGGACCGCAAAATTGCCCCAGCTCCCACGTACCGCCCGTCCGGGCCTGTGCGCATGCTGGGAGTCGGCGCGGCCGCGGCGCCACCTGTGCGGTGTGCTCCTACCTCATCGCGACCCCCATTTGCCGTACCGAGCCGAGTCGACGACCTGCCGTGCCTCCTTTCAGACCAGGGCCTACCGGCCTTCTGCTGCACGGCGGCAGTCCCCTAATGCGCCCCTCTCGTGCGCCCGGCCGGATGGTGGGATGCAGTGATCGTTTCGCCGGTGAACGCCGAGGGCTGTCCGGGTGAGGGCCGCTCCCGGTCTGTTCCGTAATGAGGGGTGCCCGGTACTCCATGGTCACCGCAGGAAGCAGTCCTGCCAGAGGAGGTCGGGAGATCGCTCATGCCAGAGCCTTACAGCAAGTTCGGTGACATTCTCATCGGCAGTATCAACTGCCTGCCGAGGGACTCAAAGAAGCCGCCCTTCAACGCACCCACCACCATCGTGCACAAGTGGGCCTTCGAGCCCGTGCGCAAAGGCAAGCGGAAGGAACAGCTGCCCGGCTTCGACCCCGTAGCCACCCGCGCTGACATCGAGAAGACCATGAAGCTTGAGGACGCCTACACCAGGCTGGCCGCGGAGACCAAGGGCCACTGGGCTGGCAAGGACTTCGACAAGAGCAACGTCGGCGAGGTCAACAACTCCATGCAGGACAAGCCGGCCGGCTTGAGTGCTATGGAGATCATCCAGCTACCCATGCTCTTCGACGAGGACATGATCGCGGCTGGCGTTATGGCCGCGGACGCGCAACGCAAGCAGCCCATGGCGTTCGTGGGGGATCTGGTGGGGGTGGCGCCGCACCTGACGGCGACGCTTCCTGAGGAGGGCGCGAAGACCATTGAGTACAGCGAGACGACGACGATCTCGGTCTCGCAGAGCACCCAGGAAGGCTGGGAAGTCGGCCTCACCGCAGAAGCCGGCGTGAACTTCAAGGGCGCAGAGGTCAAGCGGTCCCTGTCGGTCAAGTGGGCCAAGACCACGACGAACACCACCGAGGTCACCAAGACCCACACGGAGACCAGCGGCATCACCATCCCGAAGAACGAATGGGCCAGGATGGACGTCAGGCTGTGCGCCGGCGTCTACGAGGGCTGGCTCGCCTTCCACAACTCCCGCACCGGCAAGATCGAGATGTACCCCGTCCGGGGCATCGTTCACGTCCCCGGCTTCGTCTCACCCGTCGCCGTCTACCGGATGAGCGCCCCCTCCAACGCCTTCTCGGAGATCGAGCGCGCTCTGATCAGCGAGTACAGCCGGGTGGGCACCGCACTGGAGCAGGCCGCTGTGGACGTGAACAGCGACGGCCAGTACAGCGCCCTGGCCGTGGAACACGCGCGCCTCGAGGCAGCGGTCGGTGCCATGTTCCCCGCCTGAGCGAAGAGTTCAGCGCAGCCGTCTACGTCGAGACGGCCAGGGGTAGCGCAGTACACCGCCTCACTCCTGCACGGCGCCGTCGTCGTCCTCGTCCAGCTCGATCGCGTCCGGGTCGCGCAGCGGGCGCAGGACGCCGGCGGCCGGGACGCTGCCGGTGAAGCTGTAGCGTCCCAGCAAGTTCAGATTGCGGTGCTTGAGCGGGGAGAGCCGGGCGGCATCCTCGTCACAGATCTCGTGGCCCTCGGTGCGGAGCTAGGGCGTGTCTCCTTGGTGCTGGCCGGTGGCAGATCACCTCTCCGGTGAATACCGGCCCCGTTTGGGCCAACACGGCGACGTGTTCGATCCGACCTCGGTCACGGCCGAGTACTAAGGAACCTGCGCTGCTGACGCCCGTGTAGTTGCCCTCGGGTGGCCACGCAGAGGCCGGGAGCTCTGACCAACCAATCCGACCGAAGGAGCACAGTTCATGGCACAGGACTTCACCCTGAATCAGCTGATGGATCTCCTCCCCGAAGACCTCAAGAGCTGGTTGCAGAATCAGCCGCCGGAGGTTCAGAAGAAGGCTATCGAGAAGTGCCAAACCAAGGGCCTTCTGAACCCCGGTGATGCCATCCCCAGGGATGTGTCCGTGAGCTCCGCAACCGGCAGCAACTTCATGAACTCGGTGGAGAAGGGCGTCAGTAAAAACGTTGACGCGCAGAAAACCGCCACAGAGGTCGTGCGAGGCATGCAAAGCCAGACAGGCTCGTAGGCCAAGGTTCTGCTCCTTAGCATTGCCTCTTCTGTCAAGGTCGAATCCAAATCAGAATGCTGGCGAGGTGGAGCTCGGCTCCTACGCGGCCTCCAAGGCCGCCGCCTGGGCGCTGAGCGACGCGACCCGTGAGGAGCTGGCACCGCGCCGGATCACCGTCTCGGCGCTGCACGTCGGCTACATGGACACCGACATGGCCGCCGGCGTGCCCGCCGATCAGAAGGTCGCCGCCGCCGACGTCGCGGCCCAGGCCCTGGACGGCATCGAGGCCGGCCTGCCCGAGATCCTCGCCGACGAGACCAGCCGGTACGTCAAGCAGAGCCTGTCCGCGGCACCCCAGCCGACCGCGGGCTGACGCTCCCCCCTCCACCCCGGCGCGACCGCCTTCCCACCCCTCAGGCAAGGACATCTCATGCGTTACACGGCCGTCGGTCACAGGACCGGACTGCGCGTGTCCGAGTACGCGCTCAGCACCGCGAACTTCGGCACCGGCTGGGGGCAGGCGCCGAGCCCGACGAGGCCCGCCGGATCTTCGACCGGTTCGCCGAGGCCGGCGGCACCTTCCTCGACAGCGCCGACGGCTACCAGTTCGGCGAGTCGGAGGAGCTGACCGGCAAGCTGGTCTCCGCCGACCGCGAGCACTTCGTCCTGGCCACCAAGTTCGCCCTCGGCGCCGCCCCCCGGCCGGACATCTCCCAGACCGGCAACACCGCAAGATCATGGTCGCCTCCGTCGACATCGACCTGCTACGGCCACGCTGGTCCCGATCATCGGCCCGCGCAACCTCTCCCAGCTCGACAGCTACCTCGCAGCCCTCGACGTCCAGCTCACCGACGAGCAGTACGCGCGCCTCGACAAGGTCAGCGCCATGCCGCTCGGCGTACCGCACGAGGGCGTCGCGGGCTCGCTGGGACACCTCCAGGGCGGTGACGCGAGCAGCGTCATCGCCCCGGTCGTGCCGGTGGCCTGAGCCCGGAAACGCGGCCGACGCAGAGCTCTCCGCGCAGGCACTGGCCACTGCCGTGCCGACGCGGAGCGCGCGGACTAGAAGAACACCACACACCGTCTCGTAACGAACAAACTCCGCACGGACAGAACACTCGCAGTTCAGGTACAGGAACCGGAGCTGGTACAGCCCGCGGCGGACGTTCGCGTTGTTGGTCTCCACGGCGATGTTCGTGCCGACCAGCAGCTTGCTCGCAGTGGCCTTGAGGCGCCCGTCGTCCTTCAGGTCGGCCGGCTGCGCCGCCTTGGCCTTGGTCTGGAGGGTCTTCATGTCGGAGACGGTGTCCAGCCAGTTCAGGTTGTGCGCGCGCCGCTCCCCGCCGAGCTGGCCGCAGACCGCTCGCTGCTTGACGCCCCAAGCGCTCGCGGGGCCGTCGACGACCGGCATGTAGTCGATCGACTGTACCTGCTCGTCGGTGACCTTCATGCTCGTGCAGTCGACCGTGTGCGGGCTGACGAGCTTCTTCAGCTCGGCGATGCTGCCAGCGCTCGGCAAACCCAGGCTGCCGGTGGACGGCTGGCCCGGCTTCGCGGCTCCCTCGGTGGAGGGGTCGCGGACCGCCCCGCGGTGGGGACTGCCCTGGCCGTCGGGGCTGTTGACGTAGTCGGTGAGGAAGCACCCCTCGACCAGGGCCTTCTCCTTCTTGAACCCCTCCGGCACGAAGACGTCGGGGTTGCAGCTCAGGATGCGCAGGTCAGAGTTGGGCGGGTCGACCAGGGACACGGCGGTGGCGGTCTTGAGCGCGGTCAGGGCGAAGGTCTTGCCCACGACCGTGCGGCTGGCGAGGTCGGTGTTGTCCCGGCCCTCGGCGACCAGCTTCGCGGCGTTGTCCTTGGCGGCCTGCTGGAAGGCCTTCATGTCCGGGGTCAGGAAGAGGACGATCTCGCCCCGCGCCTTCTTGTCCGTGCAGACGCCGCGCTCCGTGATGCCCCAGTCCCCGGCGCCGATGAACCCGCTCCCGATTTCGCAGCGGCCATCAACTACGCCCACGCCCCGTTGTGATCCCGCCGAGGGTCGATAAGGACCGGATCTTCGACTCCACCAGTTGGCGCGGCATCGCGCTGTTGTGACCCCTCAGAGGGCGATGAGGACTGCGACGAGTGCGGCGCCGGAGCGTCCAGCCCGTAGTTGTGACCCCCCGTAGGGGCGATGAGGGCCTCCAGGCACTGGATCAGCGCCAACGGGCTACCGTCGTTGTGATCCCTCGGAGGCTCGGCGGGGACTCCTCCGGTCCGGACGCCGCGTTTCATCCATCACTCTCGCAAGGGACCCGGTGGGGCCCTGAGTCCCGCGCGCCGCTGTTCCGCTCGCTACGGCGCGGTGGTGCCGCGGTGCTCGGTGAGTTCGAGGTCGATGAAGGCCCCGACCATGGCCCGCCAGACGGCGTCCGCGACCTCGGGGGCCAGCCCCGCGGTCTCGGCCCTGGCCCGGGCCGCCGCGATCACCCGCTCCGCCCGGTCGGGGGCGCGTACGGCCCGTTCGTCGGCCTTGAAGCCCGCCGCCGCCCGCACCAGCCGTTGGCGCTGGGCGAGGAGGTCGACCAGCTCCACGTCGAGCGCGTCGATCAGGGAGCGGATCTCGGTCAGGGACTGGGGGCTGTTGCTCGGCATGGGCGCCATCATTTGATGCGGTGGTCCTCGCAGCAGCCGTCCTTGACCATTTGCTCGGTGACCGCCGCCCAGCCGCCCGCAGGCGCCGCCAGGGCGGCCATCCGGCCCGTCCGCGGACCGCCAAAGGCCCCTTCCAGCGCGGCCCGTTCGTGTAGGACCCCGCCCCGCACGACACCGGCCGTACGGATGAGGGAGGCGAAGTCCTCGAAGGGGTCGCCGTCGACCAGGGTGAGGTCCGCCAGCTTCCCCCGCTCCACCGTGCCCAGGTGCCGGTCCGCCCCGAAGACCCGGGCGGGCGTCAGGGTGGCCGTGGTCAGCACCTCGGCCGGCGAGAGCCCGTACCGGTGCAGGGCGCGCATGGCCATGTGCAGGTGCAGTCCGACCGGGGACAGTGGCGCGTCGGTGCCCAGTACCAGCCTGCCGCCGCCGCGCGCCACCCGTCGGTAGGCGTCGACCTCGCGTTCCAGTACGGCCAGTTCACCGTCCGTCGGCGGCCGGGACGCCAGCCCCTGGACGACGGAGACGTCCCAGGGCGGCATCATCGCCGTCACCCGCGGGTCCTGCGCCACCTCCGGGTGCGCGCCGATCAGCGCCATCGCGGTGAACGGGGTGGCGATTAGGTCGAAGCGGCCTCGGTTGTAGATCTCCAGGGTGTCCTGGTGGGTGTGGCCCTCGGCGCTCGCTCCGTGCCCGTACTCGGCGCGGTCGGTCGACAGCAGGTGCGTGGTGAGGTCCATCCCGGACTGGATCCCGGCGGCGCACAGGTGCGTACCGCTCAGCACGCCCAGCCGCTGGTGCGCGTGGCGGGCGGCCGCGGCCATCTGCCGGTAGGGGGCGCGCACGTACGTCTTGACGAAGTCCCAGTCCAGCGCGTCCGCGCGGGCCAGGGAGCGGGCGAAGCCCTCGTCGGTGCGGTGCGCGCGGCCCATGCTGTAGCCCACGCGCGAGCCGTCGAGCAGTTCCCCCGTGGCCAGCAGCCGGGGCGCTGCCAGCAAACCCGCGGCGATGTCCTCGCGCAGCCGCGCCTGTTCGTAGGCGAAGCCGCCGAGGGAGACGGCCGTGGTGATGCCGTACGCGAGCTGGAGGGCGCCCTGGCGGGCGCCGTAGGTGTACTGCCAGGGGTGCACGTGCGAGTCCCACAGGCCGGGCAGGACCGTACGCGCGGAGGCGTCCACGGTACGGACGGCGGCGCGACCCGGACGGTGCGGTTCGACGGCGGTGATCCGGCCGCCGCTGATGAGGACGTCCACGTCGGCGCGCGGCGCGGATCCGGTGCCGTCCCACAACAGTCCGGCGTGCACGACCGTGTCGACGGGGGTGGGACGGCGGTAGGTCAGCGACACCGGCACGGTGCGCGGGGCTCCGGCGGGCGCACCCGCGGCGTCGACGCCGAGCAGCCGCAGCCGGCCGCTGGACTGGTAGAGCAGCGTCCGGGAGTCCCCCGACCAGGACGGGTGGTCGGCCGGTTCCTCCGTCAGGAGGCGGGCCTCGCCCGCCGGGGCGCCGTCGGGGCCCACCGGAAGCAGCCACAGCGCGGACTCGCTGACGCAGGCCAGCGCCCGTCCGTCCGGTGACCATACGGGCCCCGAGGCGTACCGGTCGGACAGGGACACGTGCGGGGCCAGGCCGTACAGGCGGGCCGCGCCGGTGTGCGTGTCGACGACACGGATGAGGTTGTGGCCCTCACGGAAGCGGAAGTTGAGCCGGTTGCGGTCGCAGAGGGCGAGGTAGCGGCCGTCGGGTGACCAGCTCGGCCGGCCCGGGAGCCCGCCGCCGCCCAGCGGGGCGGCCAGCACCCGCTCGGCGCCGGTTGACAGCTCCCGCACCAGCAGGTTGCCCGCCATATCCAGGCAGGCCAGCCGGGTCCCGTCCGGCGAGGGCACCCCGTGGACGCGGCCGCCGGGGGCGAGGACGCTCTCCGCTCCCCCGTCGAGCTCGCGGCGGCGCACCGCACCCAGCCCGTCCCGGTCGTCGGTCCAGATCAGCGCGCGGCCGTCGGGGGACCACACCGGGCCCTGGACGTAGGCGGTGGGAGGGCTCTGCAGGATCTTGCGCGGGGAGCCGCCGGAGACGCCCACCACCCACAGCGCGTTCAGCGCGGCGAAGGCGATGCCGAGCCCGTCCGGGGACAGGCTCGGCTGGTGGATGCCGCGCACCGGGCGGGAGGACTCGGCCTCCAGCGCGTACTCCTTGACCGTGTAGCGGGGCCGGCGGACCCGGAGGGTGGCGTCGAGGGCGATCTCGCGCCCCCGGTCGTCGCGGTGCGGGCGGATCACCCGAAAGCGGCCGCCGACGGTCAGCAGCAGTTGCTCGTCGTCGATCCAGCGAGGCGGGGCGGGCGCGAGTTCGGCGTCCAGCGCCACCTGCCGGCCGTCCACGAACAGGGCCATCGCCTCGGTCTTCGGCGGCCCGGGCGTGCTCCGCAGCCACGCGGTGCGCCCCGCTGGGGAGACGGCGGGCGTCAGCAGGTTGCCCTCGGCGGTGGTGTGCTCGACGCGCGCCGCGCTCCCGTCGGCCGCGGCGGACACGAGCGTACGGGCCGTCAGCGCGGGCGCGATCCAGCCCGCGCGGACGAACAGCAGCCGGGAGCCGTCGGCGGACCAGGCCGGGTCGAAGTCCTCCCACGGGCGGTCCTGTCCGGGCCCGTCTTGGCCGGGGCGGCCGGTTATCTGTGTCAGGGCGCCGTCGCGCACGGACACCGTCCAGATGCGGTACGGGGTGCCGGCGACGGGGTCACCGCCGCGCTCGGAGCAGAAGGCGAGGGTGCGGCCGTCCGGCGACCAGGCGGGCGCGCGGTCGTCCCAGGCGCCGTCGGTGAGCCTGCGCAGACCGGAACCGTCCGCCCGCATCAGCCAGATGTGGAAGGCCCCGTCCCGGTAGGCGCTCATGGCGACCTGGCGGCCGTCGGGCGAGAAGACCGGCCGGTTCGGCTCCAGATCCGGCGGGGTGAGCGCGGTGGCGGCAGAGCCGTCCCGGGGCACCGCCCACAGGACGCCCTGCACCTCGGCGACGATCCGATCCCCGCCGGCGGTCGCGGTGGCGGCGCCGTTGGTGGCGTCCGTGAAGCGCAGGGACACCTGCTCGCCGGCTTCCGCGGCGGCCGGGGCCGGCGGTACGGGATCGGGCGACGGCGCATCGGCCCGGGCGGGCGGGGCGGCGAATCCGTCGAGGAGCAGCGCTCCGGTCAGAGCCGTTCCTGAGGCCGCCGTGAGTACGCTTCTGCGGGGAACCGGTGACACGTTCTCTCAACTCTCCTTGTGCGAAGGGGACGTACGGCGCGGTGAGGCCGGCATCCCGAAGTGGGCGGCGAGCGCCGCGAGCACCGCGACGGCCCCGCACAGCAGCCAGACGGCGTCGCCCATCAAGGCCCACGCGGCGACCCCGGCGGCGGGACCCACGGCGGAGCCGACGCCGAACATCGCCTGCGAGGCGCCGAGGTACTGGCTGCGATCCTCCGGAGCCGCGGCCAGCGCGGGGTAGGCGGTCATCGTCGGGGAGCCGATGATCTCGCCGACGGACCACACCACGGTGGCGAGCACCAGTCCGGCGAGGCCCAGCGGCAGGGCGTAGACCGTCAGGCCCGCGCCGACGGCCAGAATCCCGGCGATGCTCGTCACCCGGGCGGGCCAGCGCTGCACCTGCCGGGTGACCAGCAGCTCGCAGAGGATGACGATGGCCCCGTTGACCGCGACGAGCACGCCGTAGACGAAGACGTCGAAGCCGTGGGCGCGCACGGCGAGCGGCAGCGTCGACAGGTACTGGGTGTAGACGGCGGAGAAGCCCAAGATGGCCAGCAGGAACAGGACGAAACCCCGGTCGCGCAGCACGGCCCGGTAGCCGGTGGGGCCGGTCCCCCGCGGCCGCGCCGACGGGGCGGCCGTACCGCGCGGGGGCCGGTCGCGCGGGAGCAGCCGCTGCCCGAGCACGGCGACGCCCAGGGCCGCTGCCGCCTCCGCCCAGAAGAGCAGGGCGTACGAGTGGGCGACGAGCAGCGCCCCGATCAGCGGGGCGGCGGTGGTGCCGACGTTGGTGGCGAGCCGGTACATGGCGAAGACCATCACGCGGCGCTGCTCGCTGGTCAGGCGGCTGACCAGCTCCGCGGAGGCGGGCCGGTAGACCTGGCTCGCCGCGCCGGTGCCCGCGGCGAGCAGCAGCAGTACCGGGTAGGAGTGGGCATACAGCAGGGCCGCGGTGAGGACGGCGTTGACGGTCATCGAGGAGACGATCGAGGCCCGGACGCCGATCCGGGTGACGAGCCAGCCGCCCAGGAGGATCCCGGCGACCGCGCCGGCGCCGTGTGCGGCGAGGGCGAAGCCCGCCCGCACCACGGGGAAGCCGCCCGCCACCATGTAGAGCACCAGGAACACCTGGAGGAAGCCGCCCAGGCGGTTCACCATGATCCCGGCGATCACCGCCTTGACGGGCAGGGGGGCTTCGCGCCAGGTGCGCGCGATGCCCACCGCTTCCATCCCGGCGGCGTTCCGCGTGCCCTCGTCCACGCTCATCGCGCTGCGGTGACCGGGGCAGCCGCTTCGAGGCGTACGGCGTCCTCGGCCGCGTCCAGGGCCGCCCGGCAGGCGTTCGCCGTGTCGGCGGCGGCCACCAGCATGGCGTAGCGGCCGGTGTGCGAGGCGGGCGGGAGTTCCAGGATGTGACCGGGCCGGGCGACGACCCGGGCGATCTCGATGGCGGCGGGGAGCCGGTCCCGGTCGATGGTGACCCGGCCCACGACGGTCTCCACCTCGGGGTAGAGGAAGCGGACGGCGGCTGCGCCGTGCCGGGCGGCGCCCTCTTCGGGGTGCTTGCCCAGGGCCAGGGAGGCGGCGGCGAGGCCGGCGTTCCATCCGGTGGCCAGCAGGCCGAGGTAGGAGATGAAGTCGCCGCCGCTGCGCGCGTTGACCTCGACCAGGGCCGGGCCGCGGGCGGTGAGGCGCCATTCCGAGTGCGTCCAGCCGCGGGTGATGCCGACGGCGGCGTGCACGGTGGTCAGTACCCTCAGCAGTTCGGGGTCGGCGAGCAGCGGGTCGGCGGCGTCGACGCCATGGCCCACCTCTTCGAAGTTGGGGGGCGGGCTCAGCTCCTTGCGGGCCACGAAGAGCGGCGTGACCTCACCGTCCCAGATCAGGGCGTCGACGCTGATCTCGGGGCCGTCGAGGTACTCCTCCACGAGGACGGGCTGCTCGAAGCGCTCGCGTACCTCAACCATGGTGGTCCCGCGGATGCCGGGGAAGATCGCGGCGAGTTCCTCGGGCGTGCGGGCCATGCGGGTGCCCGTGCTGCCGACCAGCGCGCGTGGCTTGACCACGACGGGGTAGCCCGTCCGAGCGGCCGCCGCGTACGCCTCGTCCAGCGTGGACACGGCGGTGGAGCGGGCCTGGGGGCCGCCGGCCGCGGCCACCGCGAGACGGGTCAGGTGCTTGTCGCGACAGGTCAGTACCGCCTCCGGGGTGAGCCCGGGCAGACCGAGGGCTCGGGCCACCCGGGCAGCCGGCAGGATGCGCGTCTCGTCCCAGCACAGGATCGCGTCCGCGCCGACGGGACCGGCGTGGCGGGTCATGCCCTCGGCGTCCAGGGTGTCGACGAGGGTGTGCCCGGTGATGAACGGGGCCTCCCAGCCGGGCTCCCGGTCGGAGAACAGCCAGATCCGGTGCTCGTGCGCCACGGATTCCAGCAGGTGGCCGCGGGTCTCCTGGTCCATGGGACTGATCAGGATCAGCAGCGGACGGACATCGGGGCCGGGGGCGTCCGACGAGGGTGGGAACGGCAACGAGGAGGGCATCGGGTCACCTTTCGGTTCGGGAACGGCTGCGTGCCGCGGGCCGTGCGACGGCCGGTCGTCGCGGAGCGCAAGGCGCGCGGAGGAATGGCTACGGGTACGGGGGCGCCGGGTCAGGGCGCGAACTTGGCCGAGACCTCGGCCCAGCGGCCGGTCAGGGCGGTGGCCGCGCCGGAGTCGACGGCCTCGGCGGCCCGTTCCAGCTGGTCCCCGATCCGCTCGGTGAAGGGGAGAGCGGCCACCCGCGGGTCCTCCACGGCGGCCAGCGCGGTGAGGGCGGCAGCCGCGGAGAGCAAGACGGCGTCCCGTACCGGGCTCCGCCGCCCGGCGAAGAGCGCGCGGGACACCCGGGCGTTGTGGGCGGTGTCGGCCCCGCGCAGGGCCTCGGCCGGGGCCGGGGCGATGCCCACGTCGCGAGGGTCGAAGGCTTCGGCCCGCACCTCGCCGCCGTACACGCTCCACACCCGGGAGGTCGTGGTGACCGTGAGTTCGTCGAGACCGTCGTCGCCGTGGAAGACGAGTGCGGATCCGCCGCCGTGCGCGAGGACCTCGGCGAGCAGCGGGGCCCGGTCGGGGAAAGCCGTACCGACCGCGAGGGCCGCGGGGCGAGCCGGGTTGGTCAGCGGGCCCAGCAGGTTGAGGACGGTGGGGATGCCCAGTTCCCGGCGGGCCGGGGCGGCGTGGCGCAGGGCCGGGTGGAACCGCTGGGCGAAGCAGAAGGTGATGCCGGTCTCGGCGGCGGTCCGGGCCACGTCCTCGGGCCGCAGGTCGAGCCGGACGCCCAGCGCCTCCAGGACGTCGGCGGACCCGCAGGACGAGGAGGCGGCCCGGTTGCCGTGCTGGACGACGCGCGCCCCGGCCGCGGCGGCCACGACGGCGGCCATGGTGGAGATGTTGACCGTACGGGCGCGGTCGCCGCCGGTGCCGACGACGTCGACGGTGGGGCCCGGCACGTCCAGGGGCACGGCGTGGGCGCGCATCGCGTCGACGAAGCCGCGCACCTCGGTGGCCGTCTCCCCCTTGGCCCGCAGCGCGACGAGGAGCGCGGCCAGTTGGGCGGAGGTCGCCCCGCCGGTCATCACCTGTTCCATGGCCCAGGAGGTTTCGGCCGCCGCCAGGTCCTGCCCGTCCAGCAGGGAATCGAGCAGGTCCGGCCAGGTCGTCGTCAGTTCGCGGGCTGTCACAGAACACAGTCTGCGAATCCAGGTGACACCACGCCAGACCAGTTGACCGGCTCCGAACCGGACCAATCGCAGTCCACCTGTAAGTTCGTGACTGACGCAACACACGTTTGAACAGGGGGATTCCATGACGTGGCACGTCGTGTTAGAGGTCCGTCGGGACGGGCCCGAGCCACTGGGCGCCCAGATCGCGGACCAGTTGCGCCGCCAGGTGGAACAGGGCCGGCTGGCGCCCCGTTCCCGGCTGCCGTCCAGCCGTCAGCTCGCCGAGGACCTCCGGGTGTCCCGGAGCGTGGTGGTGGAGGCGTACGAGAAGCTCACCGGGGAGGGGCTGCTGGAGTCGGTGCGCGGGTCGGGGACGCGGGTGGCAGCCCATGCCGACACCCGGATCAGGAAGCCGGTGGTGCTGGTGGACCGGACGGTGCCCCCGGCCCGGTTCAACCTGTTGCCGGGTACGCCGAACGCGGTGACCTTCCCGCACCGCGAGTGGACGAGTTCCTACCAGCGGGCGGTGGAAACGGCCCGCTACCAGGGGCTCGGCTATCCGCCGCTGCTCGGTGTCGACCAGCTGCGCACGGAGCTGATCTCCTACCTCGGCCGGGTGCGCGGTGTGCTGGGGCACCCCGACAACACCATGGTGACGGGCGGGTTCGCGCACGGTCTGGGGCTGATCTGCGCGGCCCTGGTCGAACTGGGCGTGCACCGGCTGGCGGTCGAGGACCCGAGCCACGACCGGCAGCGTCAGTTCATCGAGGAGAACGGCATCCGGACGGTGGCGGTGCCGGTGGGGGCGGAGGGCGTGGAGATCGAACCGCTCTACGCCAGCGGGGTGCGGGCCGTGCTGGTCACGCCCTCGCACCAGTTCCCCCTGGGCGTCCCCATGTCCCAGCAGCGCAAGCAGGAGCTGGTGCGCTGGGCGCAGGACACCGGCGGCTGGATCATCGAGGACGACTACGACGGCGGGCTGTGGCTGGACCACCGCGGCCGCCACCTCGCGATGCAGCCCGTGAGCCCCGAGCGGATCATCTACGCCGGTACGGCGAGCAAGCTCCTCGCGCCCGGTCTGCGGCTGGGGTGGCTGGTGCTGCCGCCCGAGCTGACGCGGGTGACGGAGATGGTCCGGGTCAGGCGGGACCTGGGTGGCGACGGACTGATGCAGCTGGCGTTCGCGGACTTCCTGCGCAGCGGGCTGCTCGACGGTCACCTGCGCAGGATGCGGACGCGCTACCGGGCGCAGCACGGGACCCTGATGCAGGCCCTGGAGCGGTACCTGCCGGCCGCGACGCTGGTGGGTCCGGTGGCCGGGCTGCACGTGTTCGCGACGCTGCCGGAAAGCGCGGATGAGGAGCGGCTGGTGGCCCGGGCGCTGGCGCGGTCCGTCCTGGTCAAGGGCGGCCGGGTGTTCTACGACCGGCCGGGCACCGCTCTGCCCGGTCTGGTCCTGGGGTACACGGCCATGGGGCGGTCGGGCATCTCGGAGGCGATCCGACGCATCGGGGAGGCGTACGAGGAGTGATCCCGCACGGTGCGCCTCCCCGGACGAACGGCGTTCCCCTTCCAGTCAGTTGAAGGGAGACAGCGCGGAGCGGGCCCGGATCCAGGGATCGAGCACGGCCGTCCCCGCCGCGCGGTGCTGCGGCAGCAGCGTGCGGTCGGCGTCGAACAGCCGGTCCTGGTAGAAGCCGCGCAGGTACGGGGCGCCAGAGGTGCCGCCCGAGCCGGTTGCCCCCGGTGAGAGGTAACGCAGTGCCACCCCGTAGTGGACCTTCCGCCAGGCGAAGAGTTCCTGGTCGAGGCGGTGGGCCGCGTCCAGTACCCGCTGCCCGGACCCTTCGTCGGGTACCCTGCGCAGCAGGCTCCGCAACGGCTCGAAGTCCGGGTTCTGGTGCATCAGTACATAGGAGTTCTCGGTGGCCTCTCCGAGTGCCTCGACCTTCTCGGGGTGAACTCCGAGCAGGTGGATGTGGAGCAGCTGGGTGGGGAAGGCCTGGACGGCACTGGCGTCACCGGTGGCCGCC
Organism: Streptomyces sp. NPDC048352; assembly: GCF_040651895.1. Taxonomy (NCBI): domain Bacteria; kingdom Bacillati; phylum Actinomycetota; class Actinomycetes; order Kitasatosporales; family Streptomycetaceae; genus Streptomyces; species Streptomyces sp. NPDC048352. The sequence goes on along the minus strand of NZ_JBEZKZ010000014.1, from coordinate 88,574 downwards.
CGGAAGCCGTGGAAGTGCTCGACGGGCATGGTCCTGCGCAGCACGAGCAGCGCCTCGGTCTGCGCGGCGGCCATGGTCGCGGCGCGTTCCAGGCACTCGGTGGCGTACTCCCACTGCCCAGCGCGCAGCCATTCGGCGGCGGACATCACCCGTGCGAGCACGCCCCAGGTGGTGGCCTCGACGAGGTGGATCACCCGCAGGAAGGTGACCTCGTCGTGCTGGGTGGTCTGCGGGAGGACGGCCAGGTGCTCCAGGATGTCGGCGCGGCCGTGCGGGAGCAGGTAATCCTGCCAGTGGCGGGGCGGTTCGACGGAGGCGGGCCGCAGCGCGGGGGCGCGCCCGGCGGTCAGCGAGATCAGCGAGCCGAGCCGCGCGATGCGTTCCGTGAGCTGCGCGGCGCTGGGCAGGACGTCCTGGGCCCACTTCTCGGTGCCCTCGACGGTGCGCTGTTCGTACGCCCGCCAGCCCGCGGCGGTGGCGCGGATCGCCTGCCAGCAGGCCCGCTCGACGGCTCCGTCGGGAACGTGGGCGCGGGTGCCGAGGACGTGGTTGAGGAGACGGACGTTGCCGTAGGGCTGGTAGCGCTTGCCGCGCCGGTCCAGGGGACCGCCGCCACGGGCGGCGACCTCCTGGGGGCTCTCGCCGTCGGGGAGGGCCAGTTTCCATTCCGCCTGGAAGACGAGCTCGGCCAAGCGGAGCACGGCCCGCTCCTGACGGGTGAGCCGGTCACGGTCCAGGGCGAGGAGGACGACGATGTCCTCGTAGGCCTCGGCCATCCAGGCGCGCAGTCCGGGGTCAAGGTGGTCGCGGCCCGCGGCGCGGGCGTGGCGGACGTAGTCGGCCAGGTCGAAATCGAGTACGGCGCGCAGAGTCGTCGTAGTGGTGGCGGTGGTCGTGGCGCGCATCGCGGTTCCCCCCGGATCGCTGGTGACGCTTCAAACGGTGTGGTCGGTGGTGCGCCGGGTCATTCGCCGGCGAGGGCCGCCGAGAAGGGCAGGGCGTCCCCGCCGCCCGGCAAGCGGTCCAGTGCGTCGAAGACCTCCAGCCGGCTCTCGGCCTCGGCCGCCAGCGCCCGCGCAGTGTCGGCGAAGTGGTCCTCCAGCGCGGCCCGACCCGGGGCCGCGGGCCCCTCCGGCCCCCCGGCCGTGACCGTGGTTCCCGGCACCCGGGTCAACAGGGGCAACGCCAGGACGCCCTCACCGAGCCGGCTGTTGACGTACGCGGCCGCGGAACGTGCCGCGTCCATGTCCCGCTGCGGATAGGGGCCGACCACGTCGGTCGCTCCGAGCAGCACCAGCTCCGCCGCCCGGAATGGGTCGAACTCCGCGTCCAGGGGCAGGGCGTCGATGCGCCCTGCCAGTAAGGACAGCGCGGAGACGTCCGCGGGCCGGTAGAAGTGGATGGCCTGCAGGGTGCACCCGGCGGCCGTGAACCCGGCGACGGTGGCGTTCTGCCTGGCTGCGTCACCCGGTACGCGGACGTAGACCCCGCCGACGTACTGGCGCTGCCAGCGGGCCGCGGCCCGCTGGAGGTCGGCCGGTCCAGCGTCGTCCGGGCCGGTGGACGTGCCGTCCGGATCGGCGGATATGAGGATGCGGCGCTGGTGGCGGCTGGGCAGCGGGTCCTGGGAAAGCCGCTCGCACTCGGCCGCGCTTACACCGTTCACAGGAGCACCTCCGATACCTCGGGCTCGGACCCGGCCGCCGTGAGGAGTTCACGCAGCACACCCACCCCCGCGTCGAACGCCTCGGCGGGCAGCCCCGGGGCGTCGTACACGGTGAAGACCAGGTGCCGGGAGCTCTTGGTGACGCTGGTGCGGCGATCGGGGCCCTGGAGTACCGAGGCCACGATCGCCGTCGCGTCCCGTACCACGGGCTCGTCGCGGACACAGGTGACGGTGGAGCGGAACCCGGTGAAGGACTCGCCCTCGCACGCCCAGTCGAAGCGCAGTTCGCCGTCGATGGCATCCGCGTCCTGGACGCCCATCAGTACCCCGGTGGTCAGCTCCGCATACAGCAGCGTGTCGACGGTCGGCATGATCGAGGGCAGGCCCTTGCTCCGGGCCGCGGCGATCTGGCCGGGCAGCGGACAGGTGTGGCCCTGGGCCTCGAACCACCGGGCGTAGACCCGCGCGACCTCGGCTGCGCGCGCGAACACGTCTTCGACGTCGGACCGTCGCGCCAGTTCCCGGCGCCGCTCGTCGAGCAGGACGCCGAGGGCAGCGGGGTCGACCGCTGCCGCGACGGCGCAGAAGCGGGCCGTTCCAGCCGATCCGGACGGCTTACGGCCTGCGCTCAGTGCTGGGGCTTTCAAAAGGTTCTCCCGATTCACTTGCCGCGCGTACTTCGCGTGATCATTCCAACAGCCGGACGGAACCCGCCCAAGGCCACTCTGGGCACCGTGATCCGTACCAGTCTTGACATGTGGACATATCCGGCCACCGGTTCAGTGCGTGCGTACCCGCACGACACGTTCGTTGCGGTCATCCAACTGCAGGACGGCCTCTCCGGTGACGTCCTCGTGGCGCCGCAGCAGCAGGATCATGTCGAGCATCCGGTGCACCATCCGCTCCACCGCCTCCAGTCCCTCGGTGTCCGTCAGGGCCGGCTCCCGGGAGGTGCTGCGCAGCAGCGCCGGGAAGCCGCTGCCCAGGGCTGCCGTCGGCCGCGGCCTTGGCCGGGCTGCCGTCGGTTGCGCCCGTATCCGTACCCGCGCCCGGGCCCGTACGGAAGGCGGCGGGGTCGCCGGCGACGAACTCGCCGCCGAGGAGGACCGCCTCGATGCCGCCGGGACGGCTGAGGACTGTGATGAGCCGTTCGCGCCGGGCGACTTCCTCGCGGCCGTCGTATACCACCAGCTCAGAGGCGTGCAGCATGACGCGGACAGTCCGCCCGATCAGGCGGACCGGCACCGAGTCGCGGTTCATCCGGACACAGATCTGGCTGTAGCGGTCGACCCGCGGAGTGGAGAGCCGGCCCGTCTCGAACGGCTCCTCCGGCAAGGGCACCAACAGCGACTGCTCGGCAGCGAAGTACTCGCCGATGGTGCGAGGACGGGAGCGGATGCGGCGGGCGTCGTCCTCGTGGTCCCACCGGTCGATCATCGCGTTGAGCTCGGCGAGCGTGTCGACTTCGGGGACGGGGACCAGGTGGTTGCGGCGGAACCAGCCGATCTGGCCCTCGACCGGGACTAGGAGCTGTCCGGCCGATCATGGTGTTGGGCGGTATGGGGCGTGCTCGCCTGGTCCGGCCGTGGTGGTTGCTGAGGTCGTCCCATTGAGGGTTTCTCCCAGCGGTGTTCGGTGGTCACAGTCCTGGCTTCCCATGTTGAACACGTTGGCTGCTCTGGGGACCTGACTACAGGGCAACGGTGTCAGCCCACACAACTAAGGTTGCTGACCACTGACCTCAAGGGGCTTCATCATGGGTATTCATCCCGACGTCGCGGTACTGCTCGACCTCGTGCCGGCAGACTTCGCAGGAGGCGAGCAGATCGACTGGGCTGCGGCCGAAGCTGCGCTAGGCGCCAAGCTGCCGAGTGACTACAAGGCTCTGCTGGACACGTACGGCGTGGGCGATATCGGAGAGCTCGTCATTCTGCCTCCGCTCCCGAGCGACGTGCGCGGGTGGGAAGGGTGTCACATCGGAGGCATGACGGTCGGCCTGCGCGGGCTCTGGGAGGAAGACGGAGGAGTCCCAGACGTGACGTTGGGTGCCGATGCCATCCTGCCCTGGGGCTCTGGAATGAACGCCAACGAGATGGCTTGGCTTATGAACGACCCAGATCCGGACAAGTGGCCTGTCATAGCCTGGCGCCGGCACCACTCGTGGGGCGAGTCGCCGTGGGCCCTGTTCAACTGCAACATGGTCCAGTTCATTACCCGCATGATGCTGGGCCAGTTCGAGGCCTGCCCACTCGGCGATGCGTCGCTCTGGAAGCAGACAGACACATTCGTCAGCTGGCGAGAGCAACATCGACGGCTCAGGGCCGGACTGGATCCTTCTACAGGCGAGCCAGATCCCTACGCCCACATGTACCCCATCACCGAGGACTGGCCCTGATCAGGACCGGAGCCAGATAGTGAGGGCTGCTGCTGTCGCGGTGCCCAGATAAACGTGGGCTTGTTCCTGTTTGGCGGACAGGTTGGTTGTGTCGGTCAGGCTGTTGGGCGGTTCTCGTAGTCGGCTGGGCTTCGGTAGCCGAGGCTGCTGTGCAGTCGTCGGGTGTTGTACCAGCCCTCGATGTAGTCGAAGATCGCGGTTCTGGCGGCGGCGTGGGTGTGCCACCGGCAGCGGGTGACGAGTTCGTTCTTGAGGGTGGCGAAGAAGGATTCGGCGAGGGCGTTGTCCCAGCAGACTCCGGTGCGCCCGACGGACAGTCGGACGTTCAGGGCGGGGCCGACACCATCTCCTGCACCGCCGGCTCGGCCCAGGCGTAGCGCTGGGGGTCGATGGCGGCGAAGGGGCGGCCGCGAACGATCCCAAGAGCCCTGCGCCGGGCGAGCTCGCCGTCCTCGTCGTGGCGGGCGAGGCCGGTGCGGGCCAAGTGCTGGAAGTTCCGCCAGTCGCAGCGGACGGCAGAGGCGAGGCGATAGCGGCTGTCGCCGGCGTCCTGGACCCGCGGGAAGTACGCCTCGCCGTCCTCGTTCTTGCCGAGCCACGACCCGGTGCGGGAGATCGTCGCGTTGCGCATCTGCTTGTTGACCAGGCGGCCCGGCCAGAGCGCGTCATCGATCGCGTGGTGGTCGGCGCCGGGGTTCAGCGCGAGATAGGCGACGAGCTCAACGGCCGCGCTCTGTCGGTTGGAGTCGATTCGTCCGGCGATGAGGGCGGCCAGGTGGCCGGAAGTGAGGTTGCCACGGTTGCCGGGCCGGAAGTCACAGGTGCCGCAGCGCTCGGACACCAACCTGATCTGGTCGGTGAACGGATCTGCCACCGGCGACCCGCCAGTGGCGACCGTGGGCGAGCTCGCGCCGCTCGCCCACACCGGCTGTGGCCAGCGGAGGGCACGCCGTTCGCAGTGGGACGTGTCCGGCACAGCGTCACCCAGGGGCTGGTCCTAACCCGGGCTGGCCACAAGGGACTCTCCTTTCCTTGAGTCGCTACGGAAAGTCGCAGATCAGAGGCCCATCAGCCGCACGACAGCGACCGAAGCGACTCAACTTTCGACATCATCCGGCCACCATGGCGGGATGATGTCCATCACGTCTGGGCGGCTGGCACCGGGCGCTCGGAACGCTCGGTCTTCCTGCCCTTGCTGCCTGCGGAAAGGGTGGTCGGGTCTACAGCCTCGGCTGGGGCTCCGGAGGCGTAGAGGCCGTCCGGGGCGGTGTCGCGGTCGTGCGGCAGGAGCCAGAAGACGCGGCGTCGGAAGGTTCCGCTGGAGCGCGAGGGCTTGGCGTCCGGGCCGAGCTGGGCGTAGCTGACGAGGCGGCCGTCGCGGTGATAGGCCGGCTTGCCCCGGCGGGTGGGCAGTCGGTCCAGGCTCTGGCGGACGTAGTCGAGGGCGGTGACGTCCTCGAGCCAGACGAGGTCGATTTCGTGGTGGATCTCGTCGTCGGAGATGAGCGAGCTCATGCGTTCTCCTCTTCGGCGAGCAGTCCGATGCCGGGGTAGTACTTCTTGGAGTTGGACAAGATCATTTCTTTGGGTGAGGCGAGGCCAACCAGTTCGCGTGCCCGGGCCGCGAACGCGCGGGAGGAGATGGTGGGCGCGCCTTCAATCTGGCACCAGGTGCGGTAGACGTTGTAGAGGCGGGCTTGCTCGGCCCGGTGGTCGCTGTGGAAGGTGCAGCATTCCTCGAAGAATCGGCCCGTGTGGTCTTCGGTCTCCGCGTACGCGGTGGTCGCGATGCGGACCGGCTCGGGGCCGGTCAAGTCCTTCTCGCCGACGAGGTAGCGGCGGGCTCCGTCGATGAGCCAGGCGAGGATGCCGGGGCCTTCCTCGGTGACGAGGATGTCGGCGAGGTTGTCGATCTTACGGTCGTCGGAGACGACCTTCTCGAAGGGGACCAGGCGCATGCGCCGCCAGAACGCGAAGCCGCCGGTACCGACTTCGGGGCGGTGGTTGCCGATCAGCCAGAGCTTGTCGGTGGGCGCGAAGGAGAAGAAGTCCTGGCGCATCCGGCGGGCCTTGATGCGGTCGCCGCCGGTGAGGAGCTTGACGCGGGCCTCGTCGAATTTGTCGCCGGGCTTCACCTCGGAGCAGACGATGACGCGTCGCCCGTGGAGTTCGGCGAGCTCGGTGGGGTGGCCGTCGAAGGTGCGGGCCATCAGGAAGCCTGGCGGGGCAGCGTCCGCGTAGTCGCCCAGCAGCTTCATCAGGACGTCCAGGAGGACGGACTTGCCGTTCTTGCCTGATCCGAACAGGAAGGGCATGACCTGGGCGCCGACGTCACCGGTGATGGAGTAGCCGAGCATCAGGTGCAGGAAGTCGATCATCTCGCGGCCTTCGGCGTCGTCGCCGAAAGTGTCGGTGAGGAAGCGGTTCCATCGCGGGGTGGGCTGCGCCTTGGGGCCGGTGGACGTCGAGCGGGAGTGGAAGTCCTGGTCGGGACGGGGGGTGCGGATCAGTCCGGTCCGCAGGTCGACGATGCCTGCCGGGGTGCACAGCGCATAGGGGTCGGCGTCGAGGAGTTCCGCCCGCAGGACCATGCCGGGGGCGGACTTGGCCTGAGTGAGCATGGCGTTCATGCCGGAGGTGGACAGAGCTCTACGTCGGTGCTTCTGGAGAGCCTGGTTGCTGTGAATGCCGCGCGGGTCTGTGGTGGCGATGGCTTCCGCCAGGTCGCCGGCGGCCCAAACGACGGTGTCGTCCTCGTCGACCTGCCAGCGGGTGGTGTCCCAGCGGTACCAGCCCAGTCCTGGGACGTGCCGGTAGTCACCTGCGTAGAGGCGTACGAACAACTTCGCGTTGCCGCGGTCGCTGAGGGTGTCGGGAAGGAGTCCGGCAGGAGATGCGTGATCCAGGTCCCGGCCGTCGAGCGCCTGCTGGCCAGCGCTCTGAGCGGGCAGGGGTGCGGGTGCTGGTGTGACCTGTGCCAGGATCTGCGCGGCAATCGCCTCGGGGTCGAAGTCGAAGAGGACACCCTCGGTTTCGGGTACGGGGGTCACCGGCGTCCTCCGAGGTGCAGGGGGCGCTTGGCGCCGGCGGCCATGCCGCTGCGGATGATCTGTTCGGTGCGATGTGTCTGGCCGGGGCGGGCCGCTTCCGCGGTCTCCCTCAGGCCTGCCTCGGCTGCGGCGACGGTCAGGTGGCCGGCGGCTGCGAGGCCGCCGAGGGTGTAGGCCGCGCGGTTCAGTTTTTCCGTGAATCCGGCACCTTCCGTCACTTGGGAGCAGGCGGCGACTTCGGTCAGGAGTGCGGCCAACAGACGTGAGGTCTGGTCAAGGCCACCGCCGGCCGCGAGGACGGCCTGCTGGGCACGGGGCGGCACCGGCCGCGGCGCAGGGATGTGCGGGGCCGGCAGGTGCCCGGTGCGCTGGAGTTCTTGGGCAAGCCAGGCGGGCAGTGGAGCAGGCCGACGTTCCTTGCCGACGGGGGTGTAGGTGCCGGCGGTGGTGGTTGTCCCGGGCGCAATGATGTATCCCCCATGGGCTCGTACGTCGACCTGCCATGCCAGCCCACGCTTGCCCGAGCCGGTGGAGCACTGCCAGCGTCGGCCGTCGGTGGCGCGGTACCAGACGCATGCCTCCGGAAGGCGTGCGGACCCGGAGGGTGGAAGCGTCCTCGGCAGGACTGGACTCGCCCCTGAGCGCTGCAAGTACGGCCAGGGAGTGAAAGCCGGTAGTCATGCCCGACAGGTCAACGTGCTCGCCGATCGGGATGCCTGGGAGCACCCGGTCACGTGGTGGTAGGGCCCCTTCGTGTGCGTCGATGTCGATGACGACCAGCCCTGCGGGGCCGCAGGCTACGCCTACACCAAAAGCAGAGTCAGCTCCCCACCACTGCTCGATACGGTCGTAGTCCAGGGTGGCCGCATGAAATCCGTGGCACCACCGACCGGCTGCCTGGCAGGGGCAGTCAGTGTGGGTGTGCCCGGTCTCGTTGCACGCCCGGCAGTTCGCGGCGGGTGTCTTGCGTCCCGGGGCGAGTGGGTGGACGGGCCAGCCGCTTCCAGCGCACCAGCGAGCCAGACGCAGCCCAGCGACCGAACGATCCCCCGTCCCCGCCGAGTCCGCATCCGGCGTCCGGATGACCCGCTCATGCCGGAGGAAGCCGACCCCCGGCAGCGTCTCCAGGACCAGGTCCTCCAGCTCGCCGAGACCGAGTAGCCAGCAAGATCAATCTCACCGATAACGGCTGTACCGATGTTCCCCCAAGGCCGGGACCGGCCTGTATCGGAGGATGCAGTGACATCAGAGCCAGTCACCCGGAGAAAGGTGGTGCAGGCGGTAGGGGCCCGCACCGGTCCGGGAACGGCCCTGACTAGCTCAGCGCCCTGGGACTGATGCCTGGCCCACAAAGCGCCCCCTTCCGCGCACCTGCCCGCGCGGACCTGTCAGTGACAGGCCGGGCCGCTCCCAGCGTCCTCGTCCTGGGCTCGGGAGTTGCAGGCCTCACCGTTGCGTATGAGCTAGGCAAGGCCGGATACGATTGTGTGGTCCTGGAAGCCAAGGACCGCCCGGGCGGCAGGAACTGGACGGTCCGGGCAGGCACCGTGGAGCGGGAGAGCAGCGGGTTCGTCCAGCGCGCCCACTTCTCGCCGGGCCAGTTTTTCAAGGCTGGTGCCGCCCGGTTCGCCCAGTGGATGCTGCCCATGGACTACTGCCGCGAGCTTGCCGTACCCGTGGAGATGTGTGCGGGATACCGCGCGCATGCAGCCCAGGCCGCCGACGGCGCAGACGGAGGCCGCAAGCCGGTGCGGCGCGGCGCAGCGAACGCGGACACCCTCGGATACGTCCACGAACTCCTCGCCAAGGTCTCTAACCAGGACAGGCTGGATGCCCACCTCACAGACACGAGCGCTACTTCCTGTTGGAATACCTCCGCCGGTTCGGCGCCGCCTGCGACCACGATCTGAGCCGGGAAGCCAGCGCACCCGGGACGCCGGGTACTGCCCCGTCGGCGCTACCGATGGATCTCGAGGGCCCCTCAGGGCACGCTTTCAGTTTCGGGGTGGGGTGTGAGCAGGCCATGGCCCTCTTTCAGGTCGTCGGTGGAGCGGACGGGATCATCCTGACGCTGATGGGGGCCATCGGTTTCGACAGGGTCCGCTGCCAGGCCCGGGTGTGGCAGCTCACCAGCCGGGAGGACGGCGTCGAAGCGGTGGACCATGACGTCAGGGGACAGGACCATCACGTGCGGGCGGATTTCTGCGTGGCCGCCCTCCCGCCCCACCTGTGGTCCGGCATCACCCACAACCTCGACCGCCGGGTACGCAACGCCCTGTCCACCGCACGCCTGACATCCGCGGGCAAGCTGGGTATCGAATACGCCGACCGATGGTGGGAGACCACAGAACGGATCTACGGCGGTATCACCACGACCGATCTGGATATCCGGCAGATCTGGTACCCCTCCCACGGGCTGCACACCGGCAAGGGTGTGCTGGTGGGCTACTACGACTTCGACCGGGCCGCCGACTCCTACGCGGCCTTGCCACCGCCTCAACGGCTGAACCGCGCTCTGGCCCGGGGCCTGCGGATCCACGGCGAGCGCTACCGCAGCAAGGCAGGCGCCCAGCACTTCACGTCGGCCTCGGCGAGCGCGTCGATGATGCCGTGGAACCGTGCGGCCGTCAGGTCATGGGTTGATCCGGGCAAGGCCGGCGAGGCCACAGCAGTCGGCCGAACGGATCGGTGAGGACCCGGACGTTCATGCCGTGGCGCTTGTGTTTGCCGGAGTAGTACGGGGCGTCGGTAGCAATCCGGTCGATCGGCAGCATGGTGCCGTCCAGGATCACGAAGGCTTTCGTCCGTACGGTCTTCATCGCCTCAGTCAGGGGCGGCGCGGCGGCGGCCAGGACGTCGATCACCTCACGTATGTATCGGTACACGGTCGCGACGCCGATGCCGAACCCGGCGGCGAGCCGCGCGTAGGTGTCCCCGCACCGCAGGTGGGCAAGGACGAGCAGAGGTCGCCATCGGGTCCCGATCCCTCGCTGCCGGGCACGCAGCCGTTGGGTCAGGAAGCGCAGGGTGCGGCTGGACAGGTCGATCGACGACGGGTAGGCAAGCACGCGAAGCTCCTGGCGGATTTGGGTGATCTTGGTCGGCGGACCGGTTCCGAAGCGGAGTTCCGCGCCGCAGGTTGCGTCAGAAGTGGAAGACGCCGAGATCTCGCACCGTGTCGGCCAGGGCACGGATGAGGTCGTTCTCGGCTTCCGTCCGCCAGACCAGGGCGAAGGTCAAGGTCCCGATCTCGGGGATGGGCAGCCACCGGATGTGGGACATGCCCCAGTACCTGGTGACATGGCTAGGGAACGTGTGGATGATGTCGCCCATACCGATAAGGCTGACCAGCTCGTCGGAATTGTCCGCCGTCTTGATGCGCTCGATCCGCCGGCCTCGCGGGGTGTGGAAGGGCAGGTAGCTGTCCTCCCAATAGTCCGGCACGTCGAGGGCGGTGGCGTGCGGGAACTCGGCGAGCAGCTCCAGCGGAACGGAGTCGCGTTGCGTGAAGCGGTGGTTGGAGGGCACGCCCAGGACCCGGGAGTCGGTGCAGAAGGTCGGACCGACGGTGAGGTCCGGCTCTTCCACCGGCAGCCAGACGACAAGGACATCCGTGGCGCCGGAACGCAGCCGGCCGAACACATCGTTGAAGGTCTCCAGGCGTATCTGGAGTTCGCACTGCGGATTCCGCGCGCGGAACGCCGTCCAGTACGGGTGCAGATCAGCCATGTTGAACGGCATCATGCTGACGCGGAGCTGAGCTGTGATGCCGCGGGCAGCAAGCCGGGCGCGCTCCAGCGATTCGTGCAGGCCCGCGTAGACCGGCTGGAGATCGTCGCGGAACTGTCGGCCGACCTCCGTCAGGAACACCTTGCGGCTGGTGCGGGTGAACAGCTCGGCGCCGATGCGCCGCTCCTGCTTCTTGATGGCCTGACTGACGCGCGCCTGGGAGACGTGCAGCCGCTGTGCCGTCCGGCCGAAATGCAGCTCCTCCGCCAGCACCAGGAAGATCTCGATGTCCCGCAGCTCCACCGGCCCCCCAGCCCCCCGTCGATAACCCAGCGGTTATCGAACCGCGCGGAAGTTTACATTGATCATCATTGCGGCCCGCAGGAAGGTTGAGGGCATGCAATCACGAGTGAAGGACCCGGCACTCGTCCTGCCGGACGCGCTCACGAGCATCGGCAGCTACTTCAAGTCGGTCAACCAGGGCGCCCTCTCCGAGCAGCTGCCGGAGATCGTGGCTCTGCGCGCCAGCCAGGTCAACGGCTGCGGTGACTGCGTGCACACTCACGTGCGGAACCTGCGCAGGGCGGGCGAGAGCGACGAGCGGGTGGCGGCGGTGGCCGCCTGGAGGGAGGCACCGTTCTTCACCGATGCCGAGCGGGCCGCGCTGGAGCTGGCCGAGGAGGTCACGCGGCTGGCCGACCTGGCCTCGGACGCCGTACCCGACGCGGTGCGGGACGCCGTGCCGGACGAGCTGTGGGAGCAGTTGTCCGCGCACTTCGACGAGCAGCAGCTGTCCGCCCTGATCCTGTCGATCGGCGTGACCAATATGTTCGACTGCCGCACCATCGCGGTCCGTGAACCGGCCAGCGTGTCCTGGAGCCGACGCCGGCCATGAGCGATGCCTTCGACCTGACCGTGATGTACGCGATGCACGATGCCCTGCGCCGGGAGCTGGCCCACTTGGACCGGATGACCACCGGCGCGGACCGTGACCCCGGGCAGTTACCGGCCACCGCCGGATGGGTGCTGTTCAAGAAGGCTCTCCACGCCCACCACACGGCCGAGGACGAGGCCCTGTGGCCGGTGTTGCGCGGACGTCTGGCAGGCCGCCCGAAGGACCTGGCTCTTCTGGAGGCGATGGAGGCCGAACACGCCGCCATCGTCCCGCTGATCAAGGCCATCGACGCGGCGCTCGCCGAGCCCGAGGTCGACCAGCTGGGGTTGGGCATACTGATCGACGCACTGGCCACCGGCCTGGCAGGGCACCTCAAGCACGAGGAGGACGCGGCCCTGCCGCTGGTCCGGCGGGCGTTGACGGCCGAGCATTGGGGCCGCTTCCGTCAGGTCCAAGCCCAGCTGATCTACCCGGACGCACCGCTGATGCTGCCGTGGCTGCTGGACGGCACCGACGAGCGGACAGCGGCGAAGCTGCTCGCTCCCCTGCCCGCATCCGTCCGCACCGCCTACACCGCCGAGTGGGCCCCGGTCTACACCGTCCTGGACCGCTGGAGTCCTGGCACCGCCCCGACGCACTGACACCGAATGCCGCGCCCCGCAGAGCGTCGGGTCGGCCGATGTCGCAGGGCCCGACGCCATCCGTGGGTGGTTCTCCGGCCCCGCAGTCGTGCGCACAGCATGCCTGCGCAACGTCCGAAACCCGGACTTACGTTCCCCCGGAAGAATCCTGGAGTCATCCCCTTGTCCGAGCACATCCGCCTCACCCCGCTCCACGACGTCTCGGCCGCCGACGCTGCCGCCTGGCACCGGGTCGTCGCCGCCTCGATGGCTCACGACCTGCCGGACGTACCGCCTCCCGGCCCTGAGCAGATCCACGCCCAACTCACCAAGCCCACGTTGAACAGCCACCGGCTGACCTGGCTGGCCACCAGGGCGGAGGGCAGCCCGGTCGGAGTCGCGGGCCTGCGGCTGTTCACCTCGCCGGGGCGGGATCACCTGGCCGAACTGGAACTCCACGTCGACCCCGCACACCGGCGCCTGGGCACCGGCTCCCTTCTGCTGTCCGCGGTCGTGGCGGCCTGCCGGGCCGAGGACCGGCGCAGCCTGATCGTCGAAACGGCGGCCGACAGCCCGGGCGAAGCCTTCTGCGAAGAGCGGCACTTCCGCCAGGCACTGGCCCTGAACCATCTGATCCTGCACCTGGACCAGTTGGACGAGGCCGTTCTCCAGACTGCCGAGGCCGAGCACGCCGGCTACCGGCTGACGGGCTGGACCGGCACGGTGCCCACCGACCTCGCCGCCGCCTTCGCCACTGCCAAGAACGCGATGAACGACATGCCCACCGGAGACCTGGACTACGGCACCGAGCACTGGGACGCCGACCGGGTACGGGCCATGGCCCAGCTGATAGCCGACCGCGCGCGACACCCTGCTGACCCTCGCCGCCGTCCACGACGACGGCGCCATGGCCGGATACACCGAGATCCTGCTCCCGCAGGGCGCGGCGCCCCGGGCGCAGCAGTACGACACGGCGGTTGTGCCCGCGCACCGCGGCCATGGCCTCGGGCTGTGGCTCAAGGCCGCCATGGTGCGCAGGCTGCGCGCCGAGCACCCCGGTGTCGTCGAGATCGAGACTGACAACGCCGAGGACAACGTCCACATGCTGGCCGTCAACCACCGGTTGGGGTTCCGCTCCTACCGGCGCACCCGCGAGTTCCAGCTCGACGTACCCGCGGCCTGATCCCCGTACCGCCCCCACTCCTCACTCACCACAGCGCACACCTTCCCAGGAGCTGTCATGCACGTGTCCGCATCCACCCTTTCCCTGACCGTCGCCGACGTCGACGCCTCCCGCGACTTCTTCCGCACTCACCTCGGCTACGAAGTCGCCATGGCCGAAGACGGCTTCTGCTCGCTGACCCGCGAGGGCGCCGCCGTCGACATCGTCCTGCTCCGCAAGGGGACCAACGTCCTACCCGCCGAGCAGCGGGACCAGGAGGCGGGCGGGCTGATCGTCGCGCTCACGGTCACCGGCCTCGCCGCGGAGGAGGCCCGGCTGCGCGCGGCGGGCGCCCCCATCACCATGCCCCTGCGGGAAGAGCCCTGGGGTGAGCGGCTGTTCCAGATGACCGACCCCAACGGGATCGTCGTCCAGCTTGTCGAATGGGCCGTTCCCGGTCCCGGCGCGGACGGGAACGGGAGCGCAGGCGGAAGCGAAGGCACCGTCGTTCAGGTGATCACTCCCTCGGCCGACGACGTCACCGTCTCCCCGAACGCCACCATGACCGGCCTCGCCGCCCCCAGCCGCGGCAGCGCCGAACTCAGCACTGGACGGTCGTGATGGAAGCCGGTGCGACCGGACCCGAGCACTCCATCAGCCGCGAGCAGGTCTGGACGGTCACCGCGGGCGCGCTGGAGGTGATTTGCGACGGCCGCACCGAGAAGGTGCAGGCCGGCCAGAGCCTGATCCTGCCGCCGACCCTCGTCCGCCGGATCCACGCCCCGGAGCGGGCCGAGGCCCACGTCTCGATGCGCTCCGACGGAGTCGCCTCGGTTCCCGGCACCGAGGGCAACCGCGAGCTTCCCTGGGCCCGGTGACCGCGGCCGCCGCACACCAGCCCAGCCCGTCTCCCGGCGGCTTCCGGAGCGAACCGGAGCCGTCCCGCACCATCACCGGCCGAGGCCGGAGTACACAGAAAAGAGAACGACGAACATGCGTGTGCTGATCATGGCCTACGGGTCACGCGGCGACATCATGCCGCCGGCCGCCCTCGCGGCACAGCTGCGGAAACTCGGCGCGGAGGTACGGGTGTGCGCGCCTCCGGACGAGGAGTTCGCCCAGCTGCTGGCCGGTGTCGGCGTGGAACACGTGCCGTTCGGCCGGCCGGTGCGCCCGCTGGTGACCGGCACACCGCCGTCTCCCGACTTCGCCACCGAGTTCACGGCCGAGCTGGTCGCAGAGCATTTCGGCACGGTCGCCACGGCGGCCGAGGGATGCGACGTGCTGGTGGCGAGCGGCCTGATGCCGGCCGGCGCCCGGTCGGTGGCCGAGAAGCTGGGCATCCGCTACGTGTACGCCTGCTTCCACCCGTTCGAGATGCCGTCAACGAACTATCCGCCGGGGTCACGGCCGGGCCCGGAGATCTCCACCGACGGCATCGACATGACCGACAACCGGGCGCTGTGGGACCTGGACGTCCGGAAGGTGAACGCGCTGTACCTCGCGCCGCTCAACGCCCACCGGGCGGAGATCGGGCTGCCGCCGGTGGACAACGTCCGCGACCACGTCTTCGGCGACCGGCCGTGGCTGGCGGCGGATCCGGTCCTGGGGCCGTGGCAGGAGCTGACGGACCTCGAACTCGTGCAGACCGGCGCGTGGATCCTGCCGGACGAGCGCCCGCTGCCGACCGACCTGGAGGAGTTCCTGGACGCCGGCACACCGCCGGTGTTCGTGGGCTTCGGCAGCATGCCGATGCGTGCCGCGACGGACGTCGCCCGCGTGACCGTCGAGGCGGTCCGCGCGCAGGGCCGGCGCGTACTGGTCTCGCGCGGCTGGGCCGACCTGGGCCTGGTCGACGACGCGGACGACTGCTTCGCCGTCGGTGACCTCAACCACCAGGCGCTGTTCCCCCGGGTGGCCGCCGTCGTCCACCACGGCGGCGCGGGCACCACGACGACGGCCGCCCGGGCCGGCGCGCCCCAGGTCGTGGTGCCGCAGTTCGTGGACCAGCCGCACTGGGCCGCCCAGGTCGCCGCACTGGGCATCGGCGCGGCCCACGACGGCCCGGTCCCGACCTTCGAGTCCCTGTCGGCCGCGCTCAGCACGGCGCTGGCTCCCGAGACCGCAGCCAGAGCGAAGGCCGTCGCGGGCACGGTCCGGGGCGACGGAACGGCGGTGGCCGCGAAACTACTCCTTGACACGGCACCCGCCGCACCGGTGAGCCGCGAACAGATCTCCGACATCGCGCACGCCGACCACCCGATCAAGGCCCCGCTCGACGACGACTCGGTCGGCGCGCTGCTCGAACGCGCCCTCCCGCAGGGCGACGAGCGCGTGCTCGACCTCGGATGCGGCACCGCGGAATGGCTTCTGCGCGCCCTGGCGACCCGCCCGCACCTGCACGCTGAGGGCGTCGACGTCTCCGAGGTCGCGCTGACCCGGGCCCGTCGGGCAGCGAGCGAACTCGAGGTCGAGGAGCGCCTGGTCCTCCACCACCAGGAGGCCGCGGACTTCGTCTCCGAGCAGCCGTTCGACGTGGTGATCAGTATCGGCGCCACGCATGCCTTCGGCGGTCTCCTCCCCACCCTCGCGGCGGCCCGCAAGCACCTGGCCCCCGGCGGCCGCGTCCTGATCGGCGAGTCGTTCTGGGACCGCGCCCCTTCGCCGGCGGCGGTCGAGGCGTTCGGTGACCTCGACGACCTGGCGACCACGGTGGACCGCGTCGTCGCCGACGGCTGGACCCCTGTCCATGGTCATGTCAGCACCCGCAGCGAGCTGGACGCCTACGAGTGGGCCTGCTGGGGCTCGCTGGCCGGCTGGGCGCTGGACCACCCGGCGGATCCGGCGGGCGCCCAGGTGCTGGAGACAGCTACCGCTCAGCGTTCGCATTGGCTGCACGGGTACCGGGACAGCTTCGGCTTCCTCTGCCTGGTCCTGCGTGAGACACCTGTCATGACGACCGAAAAGTGAATACCCGGAAGTGAATACACAGATGCAACCGACGTTCGTACTGGTCCACGGAGCCTTCGCGAACTCCTTCTCCTTCGCGCCCCTCCAGGCGGAGCTCGGCCTCCTCGGGCACCGTTCGGTCGCCGTCGACCTGCCCGGCCACGGGTTCCAGGCGACCTTCACCCGCGCCTACCAGGCACCTCAGGACCCCGGGGGGCTCGCCACCGCACCCGGCTCGATCAAGGGCGTGACGCTCGCCGACAACGCGGCGCACCTGATCGGGATCCTCGAACGGGCCAAGCGGAACGGCCCCGTGATCCTCCTCGCCCACAGCCGCGGCGGTGTCACCGCCACGGCCGCGGCCAACGCCCGCCCGGATCTGATCGACCGCATCGTCTACGTCTCGGCCTGGTGCCCGGTCGACCTCGACGTCAACGACTACTACGCCCAGCCGGAGATGGCCACGGTCGACCTCACCGCCCTCGCCTCGGTGCTGGCCGGAAACCCCGCCGAGCTCGGCCTGCTCCGCGTCAATTTCCGCACCGCGAACCCGGAGGTGCTCGCCGCGCTCAAGGCGGCCTTCTTCGCCGACGGCACCGACGAGCAGTTCCTCACCTTCCTGAACACCTTCCAGCCCGACGAGAACCTGGACGTCGGCAGCTCCGCCGACCGGGCCGAGGCCGCGACCTGGGGCCGCATCCCCAAGACCTACATCCGCCTGGCCGACGACACGAGCCTGCCTCTCGCCCTGCAGGACCGTCTGATCCGCGAGGGCGACGCGCTGACGCCGGACAACCCGTACGACGTCCGCACGCTGGCGAGCAGCCACCTGAAGTGGCTGGCCGACCCGGCGCCGGCGGCCCGCGTCCTGGCCGACCTTGCAACGCTCCCGGGCCCGTCCGCTCCGGCGTGAGCGGACGGGCGTGAGCGGATCGGTGATGGAGCCACGAGGAACGAGCGCCCGTGCGGGGCGCACCCATGACCGCCCCCGGCGCTGAGATCGGACGCCGCTACCGGGTGACGGCCTTAGCCGGGGCCGTCACCCGGCCCCCGTGCCGGTCCACGGGTGGTCGGAGCCGGCCCGGGAAGACCGTTCTGTCCTTCACCACGCCTCAACCTGAGGTTGGAAAAGGCTCAGTGTCACCTGACAGCACAGCGCCCAACCCTCTTCCCGTCATCTCAGAGCAAACTGGAGCCACGGCTACGCCGACGCTCTGGTCGCCCACGGATGCAACCCGCGCGTTTGAGAACCACGGTTCCGCCCCAGCCCACGAGCCCGCCGCCGACTCGTAATTCGGCACGGCGAAGACCGTACAGGCGCCCGCCGGCCCCGGCCGAGGAACTCAGGGGGGAGACAAGGAGGGGATGCATCGGGGGATCCAAGAAGGGATTCCCAGAGGGGATGCATGGGGGAAACATTGTTCCTCACTCATCAGGTATCTCCGCAGGTCACCGGCCCTGGAACGGCCGGTGAGTTCCCAGACTTTAGGCAGTAGGGGGGCAGAGGTTCTGCGGCCGGGGTCGTGGAGTGCGGAGAAGTGGGGTGCAGGTGAGGGGTGCAGCAGCGTACCCAACGGGAGGCGCCGGGCGCGGGCGCGGAGCAGCTGGTCTTGTCCGCCTGCCCGGCTGCGTCGGCCGGTTGGGACAGAGGTTGTCCATGGCGTTGAGGAGTGCTGCTACGGTCTCCCCGGCTGCGGCCCGGGTGTGCTGGTCCTGCGCCAGGGACTCGGCGGCCAGGGCGACGGCGACGGCGGCCTGGAGGACGCCGACGGGGACATGGGCGGTGCGGGTGGCCGAGGGCGGCCTCGACCTGCTCCGCGAAGGACAACGTCGTGTGCATGATGCAGACCCTGGCTCCGTGCCCGGCCTGGACCGAAACGACTCACCGACCGACATCCGTACGTCACCGGCTTCACCTACGCCGACGACGAGCGGAGCGAGGTGAGCTGCGGTCACCGTGAAGGGAACCGGTGCCGACGCAGGTCGCCTAAGGCTTGTCCCCTAATCGCTGGTCGCGCGTTGCGAAACGCCCTCATGTCGGCTTGGGGGCAGCGGGGTCGTCACTGAGCCTCGATGCACAGGTCCCGGATGTACCAGTCGAGACGTGTCCCGTCCTCGCCGTGCGTGTGCTTGCCGGGGATGAACCCCGCCCGCTGGGCGACTGCGGCAGATGCGGCGTTCTCCGGCTCTACCCGGATCACTGCCTCCTTCCCGCCCTCACTTGCCGCGTACTGGGAGACCAGGAGGACCGCGCGGGTGGCCAGGCCGCGCCCCCTCCACGACGGGTAGAGGCCGTAGGCGACATTCACCTGGCTGGGAGCCAAGCCCTCTGCTGCGAACCGCAGGTCGATCGTCCCCGCGAGCGTCTCATCGGCGCCTACCCGAATGCCGAAAGCGCGGAGTGGCCCGGCGGTCTCCCACTGTTCCCGGCAGTGGCGGATGTACGCTTCCACGCCCTCGCGTGTGCCGGGACCGCCGCTGAGCCAGCGAACCAGCGGCTCATCCTCCCCCGCGAGGTGCGCCTCGGCATCGTCCAAGCACAGGGGAGACAGAGCGATGATCCCGTCGGACAGCTTCACTTCATGCATCCGGCGATTCTTGACGCCGGAGCTGCGTCGCGCCATCGGATTGCGCGGGGGTATGGGCTGAGCCCGCGGTCGCCACGAATTCCCCTTTCCCCGAATGGGACAAGACCTTCGGCGACGCCCGTCTCTGCGCGGCCATCGCCGACCGGATCACCTTCCGCTGCACCCTGATCCAGACCGGCACCGAGTCCTACCGCTTCCAAGCCACCCAGGACGCCCTCTTCTTGGGACAATGAACCCGGAAGAACCCCCGCCGAAAGAGGCACAGCAATGCACGGCAAGCCGGATGACGGCGTCATCGCAGGCGATCTGACCTGCCTCACCCCGGCAACCGAGGCACACCTGCCTCTGCTCGCCCGCTGGTTCGCCGACCCCGAATTCGTGCGGAACTGGGGCGGCCAGGCCCTCACCCGCGAGGAAGTCGCCGCGAAGTACACAGGAAGACGCCGCCCCGAGGTGGAGTCCTTCCTGATCCTCGCCCAGACCATCCCGGTCGGCTATGTCCAGTACGCGCCCGACGGCCCCCGCCAGGGCGGCATCGACATGGTCCTTCTGCCCCAGGCTCAGGGCAGAGGCCTCGGACCCGACGCCGCCTGCGCGCTCGTCCGGCATCTCCAGACGGTTCTGGGCTGGACGCGAGTGACCGTCGACCCAGAAGCGTCCAACACCCACGCCATCCGGGCCTGGGCCAAGGCGGGCTTCCACCCGGTGAGCCCGCAGGGAAGCCAACTACTCATGGAGTGCCTCCCCGCCCCCGGCACCTCAAAGGCGGATGCCCACGACGAGAGCCTCCCGCCCGAGGCCTAAACAGGTGCGAGCCCTTGGCCGGCCTCGGGGAACATCGGTACAGTCGTTGGCGCTGAGAATGATCATGGTCGGCTAGCACACCGGCTGGAGGCTCCGCTGGGGTTCGCGGAAAGATCGCCGGACGGGCGCCAGGGCTGGCTACGGTCCGCTCGTGCCAGTGGAGTTTCTGACTGATGAGCAGGCTGAGGCGTACGGGAAGTGCGCCGAGGAACCGACCCGCCCCGAGCTGGAGCGGTTCTTCTTCCTGGACGATGTCGACCGCGATCTGATCGCCCGGCGACGCTCCGCGCACCACCAGCTGGGCTTCGCGCTCCAGATGTGCACGGTTCGCTACATCGGCCGGTTTCTCCCGGACGATCCGCTGGATGCGCCGTGGTCGGTGGTCGAGCATCTGGCCGCGCAGCTCGGTATCGAGGATGCGTCGGTGGTGAAGCGGTACACCGAGCGGTCGAAGACGGCGTACGAGCACGCGTGGGAGATCCGGGACGCCTACGAGTACCACGAGTACGACGATGCGGAGTGGTCGCGGCGGTTCCGTACGTTCCTGCACGGCCGGGCCTGGACGCACGCCGAGGGCCCCAAAGCGCTGTTCGACCACGCGGTGGGCTGGCTGCGCCGCAACCGGGTGCTGCTGCCTGGGGTGAGCGTGCTGGCCCGGCAGGTGTCGGAGGTGCGGAAGGTCGCGGACAAGCGGCTGCACGCCACCGTCGCGGGAGCGGCCCGCCGCGCGGACCCGGCGCTGCCCGGTGATCTGGTGGCGACATTGAAGACGCCGGAGGGCTCACGGTTCTCGGAGCTGGAGCGGCTGCGCCGGCCACCGACGCGGACGACGGGCACGGCGTTCGCCCGCGCGCTGGAGCGGGTGGAAGAGATCGGCGCGTACCGGCTGGGGCGGTTGAGGCTGTCGCAGGTCCCGCCGAACCGGATGGCTGCTTTGGCCCGGTACGCGCTGGGGTCGAAGGCGCCGCTGCTGGAGCGGGCGGCGGAGCCCAAGCGCACGGCGATGCTCACCGCGGTGATGCGGCACCTCGAGGCGAAGGCGATCGATGAGGCCCTGGACCTCTTCCAGGTCCTGATGGCCACCCGGCTGCTGAACACGGCGGAACGGAAGACGGAGAAGGAACGGCTGTCGACGCTGCCGCAGCTTGAGAAGGCGTCGCGGGTGCTCGCGCGGGCCGCGAAGGTGCTGTTCGAGGAACTGGAGCTGGTCGAGGAACAGGACGCGGAGCTGGACGTGGCCGCGCTGTGGGCTGCGGTGGAAGAGGTTGCCCCGCGCGCCGCCGTGATGACCGCGGCGGCCACGGCCGTCTCGCTGGTGCCCGAGGACGAGAACTCGGCCGAGATCGCCCTGCGGGCCGCGCTCACGAACCGGTACGCCACGGTCCGCCCCTTCCTGTCGCTGCTGGGCGAGTCGAAGGCGCTGGACGCGGCGAGCGCGGGCAAGCGGGTCCTGGCCGGGGTGCGCGGTCTTCCGGCGCTGGCGCGGCGGAAGACGGGCGTCAAGCCGCTGCTGCCGCGTGAGGTGGACGACAGGCTCGTGCCGCCGGCGTGGCGCAAGGCGGTGTATGCCAACCCCGATCTGCCGCAGGGTGCGGTGGACCGGGACGCGTACGTGGTGTGCGTGCTGGAGCAGCTGCACCGGGCCCTGAACAACCGCGACGTCTTCGCCTCGCCCTCGCACCGCTGGTCCAACCCGCGCGCCCGCCTGTTGGACGGGCCCGACTGGGACGCGGTCGAGGAGGACGTCCTGGCCGGGCTGAGCCTGGACATGGCCGTCACCGAGCACCTGGCGGAGCTGGTGCGGGGTCTGGACGCCGGGTGGAAGCAGCTCGCCGAGCGGCTTCAGGAGGCGGGGCCGGCGGCGAAGGTGTCCATCGAGATGCAAGACGACGGGCGGGTGAAGCTGAACGCGGATGAAGGACCTGCCCACGTCGGTGGTCGCGCTGCTGGTGTCCGAGGCGTGCAACATCGGCCTGGCCCCGGTGGTGAATCCCGGCTACGAGGCCCTGACCCGGGCCCGGCTCGTGCACGTCGACCAGTACTACCTGCGCGCCGACACCATCGCCGCGGCGAACGCCTCGCTGATCGCCGCCCAGGCTGCGGTGCCCATCGTGAAGTTCTGGGGCGAGGGCCTGCTCGCCTCGGTGGACGGACTGCGGTTCGTCGTCCCTGTCCGCACCATCAGTTCGGCGCCGTCGCCGAAGTACTTCGGGTTCAAGCGGGGCATCACCTGGCTCAACGCCGTGAACGACCAGGTCGCGGGCATCGGGCAGATGGTCGTCCCCGGCACCCCGCGCGACTCCCTGCACATCCTGGACGCGCTGCTGAACCTCGACGGCGGCGTGAAGCCGGAGATGGTGGCGACCGACAACGCCTCGTACTCCGACATGGTGTTCGGCCTGTTCAAGATCCTCGGCTACAACTTCAGCCCCCGGTTCCGCGACCTGGACGACCAGCGGTTCTGGCGGGCCACCATGCCCGGCGTCGAGACCGGCCACTACGGCGCGCTGGAGGACCTGGCCCGCAACCGCGTGAACCTGAACAAGGTGATCACGCACTGGCCGGACATGCTGAAGGTCGCCGGCTCCCTGGTCACCAACCAGGTCCGCGCCTACGACCTGCTGCGCATGTTCGGCCGTGAGGGCCGCCCCACCCCACTGGGGCAGGCGTTCGCCGAATACGGCCGGATCGCCAAGACCGAGCACCTGCTGCGCGTCGTCGACCCGGTCGACGACACCTACCGCCGTCAGATGAACCGCCAGCTCACCGTGCAGGAGTCCCGCCACAAGCTCGCCCGGGACGTGTGCCACGGCAAGCGCGGCACCATCCACCAGGCGTACCGCGACGGCATGGAGGACCAGCTCGGCGCGCTCGGCCTGGTCCTCAACGCCATCGTGCTCTGGACGACCCGCTACATCGACGCCGCCATCGCCCAGCTCCGGGCAGAAGGCCACGAGATCCGTGACGAGGACATCGCCCGCCTGTCCCCGCTCAAGCACCGCAATCTGAACCTGCTGGGACGCTACAGCTTCACCGCCAGCGTCCCGGCCGCCGGCGCCCTGCGCCCCTTGCGCGACCCGGACGCGATCGAGCTGGACGAGGACGACGACGGCGCCGTGCAGGAGTGAGCCGGTATCCGGCCCTACCCCCGGACCGCACGGTCACGGGCGCACGGAAGCAGGCAAAGGATCACCCTGACGGACATGACCATGCAGGGGCAGGTCAGGGGGCGATGGTGATGGGGGTGGGGAGGTGGGGTTGGGCTTCGGCCCAGGAGGTGCGCAGGTGGTCGAGGTCGGCGTCGGTGAGCTGGCCGTCGGCCTGTGCGACGCGTTCAGCGGCTTCCTCGTAGGCAGCGACGGCCTTCAGCGCGTCGATCTGTTCGGGGGAGAGCTGGCTGCTGGTGGCGAGCATGGTGTGTTCGGCGACGACGGAGCCGAAGCCGGGCACGTGGACGGGAGCGAGCATCGGGTAGATGCCGAACTTGCCCGAGCCATCGCCGATGCCCCGGTAGGCCACGTACCCGGCATACAGGCCGGCGCACATGCGGATGTCCAGGCGCCCCCACTGGTTCTCCTTCAGGGGGAGGGTGGTGTCCTCATCGTGCTGCTTGGTGACCTCAGTGGACTCGCTGGTGGTCTTGGACCAGCGGAAGGAGGACCCGCGCTTGACGCTGGCGCCCTTGGCGTCGATACCGGCCTCTGCGGTCAGCCCGAACTCCCAGCCCTGCGTGGTGGTGCTGGTGACCGACACCCGGACACTGTCGCTGTAGTGCTTGGTCACCGGGCCCTGCCACGTATTGCCCCCGCACACCTTCGGCGCGCTGCCCACCAGCTTCCCGGCGAAGACCACCCAGTTGCCATTGAAGCCGGCGAAGTCACGGTAGGGGGGTTCAAATGCCTGGCCGAGGTGCCTCTCCTTCCAGGTCTCGTGGACGACGGCGACCTTCTTCTCGTCGAAGGGCTCGTTGTCCCACTGCTTGCGGCCGTCCTTGGTCTGCTTGGCCAGCTCCGCGTACGCCTCCGACAGGGGGTAGTACTCCTTCACCTGCTTGAGGGTGAAGTCCGGAGACCAGCCCAAGTAGATCTCGGGGCCGGTCCAGGGGTTGTAGTAGGTGTGGGGCATGTGGTCGAGGTACATCGTCTCGGGTGCGGTGTACGGGGGTGCGTTGTGGCCTTTGTAGTCCGGGGGCATCACGTTGTACGGGCCGATCTGGATGTCGCCGAAAGCGCTGGGCATGGCAGGTGTCCCTTCTGGTCGAGGAAGCGGACGGGCGATGATCGCGGCTGGCCCGTCCCGCGGACTGGCCCCGCCGAGCGTCCGGCGGTGCACTTCGTCCCTTCCCCGGCATATGCCCATTGCAGCATCACCTCGTTCGACCAGCGGAGCGCACTCCGGAGCGAACCCGGCGCATGATCAGGCGCGGGCTGGGACGGAGGTGTTCGACAGGCAGGGTCGCCCGACGACGTTTGAGTAACACGGGAAGAGGCGCCTGCCACTCGCAGGAACGTCATCGCTGATACCTCCAGCGGAAGGCGGGCGGGGTACACCGCGTGCACCGCCAGACAGGTGATCGTCGGCGCCTCGCATGGCGAAGCCCAGGTTCGGCCCCTTGGATGAAAAGAAGGCCGGAGTGACATGACGGAGAAGCCCCGTTTGTCGCACTCAGGCGTAAGTCGACGTGGAAGGGAATCGAAATGGCTGGAGACACACACGGGACCACCAGTCTCGGCCCGTCTGACGGGCCCACTGATGGTGTCCTTCAACCCATCAACGGGGCGAGCAACCTTGCGGGCCAAGTCGTAGACGCGGGAGTGGGTGCCAAAATCACCGATGAAATGGTTGAGATCGCCAAAGAACTCAACCTGAACCTCAACGGCCCGACGAAGTAGCCCCGCAAGGTCGATCGCTGTTTCAGAGGCCCTGGACGCGGAGTCCCTCGCGTCGTATGAGCGCGGAGGCGACGGTCCGGGCGGAGGTGCCCCGCCGTGTCGTACGGCGGGGCACAGTGTCGCGGGCGGAAGGTTGCAGGTCTGCGATGTCGTCCGCCCGTTTGGAGCGACGACCTTGGAGAACATCGGTACAGCACTTGCGCTGAGATCGCCTGCCTCTCCCCCTCCACGTCGACGTGCGTCCCGCCGATGGTGGGGGCGCGCGAGAACCGCTACGCGGGGGAACTGCGACGGGGCGACTGCGAGCGGTATCGCCCCTCCCTGCCCGACGTCATCGAACCGCGTTGAGATCCGGCTTTATCCCCGCCTTGCTGTATACGTCATCGACGTCGCGAGCTCCTCGCCTGCCGGGTATTTTCCGGAGTAGGTGGGGCCGTTTTGGAACCACTTGAGATCGTAGGGTCCGAGCTTCCAGTCGACGCCCGAGCCCTTAAGGCTGGTGACATGGAATGGGGGTCCCGTCCCGTCGTTCTCGAAGGTCCGGGTGACCTTGGCCGGCTGGTTTTTCTTCGCCTTGTAGACAGTGCCGTTGATAGTGATGTCGAACTCTTGAGTGGTAGCCATGCCCAGGCAGATCGAGGGGATCTCCAGTTCCACTCGGATGCCTCCCCAGCTCACGGCGTCGTACTCCGTTGCCTCGCTCATCTTCGTCACCTCGCCCTTGAGCGTGGCAAGCGTGTAGCCAAGAGGCACGTACTCCTTGAACTTGTGCGTCTTGTCGAAGATCTTGGCGATCGATCCGTTGGCAAGTTCGCGTAGGACGTCGACGTCGACTCCTTGGGCGATGATCTGGATCGAGGAGTTCTTGAGGACTGACTGGTAGCGGGCTTTCGCCTCGGCGCTGGCTCCGGCGAAGCCGGTGTAGCTGGCTTTGACGGCCGCCTCGATCTCGGTTTCGCTGGTCGAGGAGGTGAGGGTGAACACCAAGGTGCGTCCGTAATGAACGGCCAGTACCAGCATGGGCGGGTTGAGTGCATGCCACCGGCTTGAGAGGGGCTTGCTCGGGCTGCACAGGGCTTCGAGCTTCAAGGGAGCGGACCTCCGCACGTTCAGCCAGGCCGACCTGGACGCCATCGCCCACGAGCTCAACCACCGCCCGCGCAAGACACACGGCTACCGCACCCCGGCGGAGGTCTACGCTGACCTCCTGAACAGCAGTGATGCGCTGACCGCTTGAGCTCGCCATCCTTTGACGACAGTTATGGCTCACGCCTGGCGACCGCCCGGCTCACCTGGGCACCGGTGAACACCGCCCTGGCCGGCGCCGCGAGAGGTACGTCCGGCGGATCGTTAGCCGCCTTGGGCCCGAACGGGCTGCTCGACGCGAGTACGAGAACCGCGTCAGTGCGCTCGCACCGGCCGGGCCATGATCGTTCTCACCGGGATTTCCTGTACGTCAACTACTCACACCCGGGGACGTGGCGGTTGAGCAGCGCCGGCAGGCGGCGGCGGGCGAGGGCGGCCACCTGGTCCGGGTGGACGTCGGGGCACGCCGCTTCCCCGCCGAGGCGGACCAGCAGGCCGGCTCGGGCCAGGTGGCCGACCGCCGCCGCGGTCACCCGCGGCTGGCACCGCAACGGCTCCCCCAGGGCCTGCGTCAGCCGGTCCGCCGCCACCCCGGCCCCGGTCGGGCCCCGAAGTGCCGCGCGGACCTGCTCCGGGTCGGCGGCCTCCACCACCGCCCGCGGCCACACCCCCGGGCCGGCGTCCGCCGGCGGGACCAGGCCCGTGCCGACCGCCCACCGCCAGGCCGCCAACGGCACCCGCAGCCAGCCCGCGGCCTGGTTCTCGTCGTAGCTCTCACGTACCGTACGCCCCATGAATTGCACTCCGATGGCACATTGGCGGCCCGACGATCAGGCCGCGCCGGAGACATGCGGGAAAGATCTTGTTAGCTGTCAATAGCCCTGATCGCGACGTGAGTTGGAAGCACACCGCACAAGCCGCCTACGCGTACGCGAGGCCCGGATTCACCTCTGCGGAGGGCACGAAGCGGGGACCGGCACCCATCGGTGCCGGCCCCCGCGGAACCGGTTCGCCAGCGCGTGGCGGGGCGGTCAGCCGACAGCCGTGGCCAACCCCCGGCCGAAGGGCGGGACGTCGTCCACCGTCACGTCCAGACGGATCCGCTGAAACCGGAGCGGGTGCCGGAAACGCCCTGGTCAATGGACCTGTCCGCGCTCACCTCCGCCACCAGGTCCGGACGGACCAGCGTGACGTCCAGGATCTCACGGCTCCCCCACGCCGAGGCGAACGTGACCCCGGCCCCCGGATGCCCAGGACCGGCCGCGACCACGTGCTCGGCGACCTGCCGGACGGCGTCCGGGCGCAGGGGCACCGTGCGGCCGACCGCGCGCAGCCGGCCGTCCTGGTCGTGGCGGCCGAGGACGAGCAGCTGCGGGCGGGTCAGGGTGCCCGTGATCGCGCCGATGATCGCTTCGGTGGTGTCCCGGCGGCGGATCTTGGTCCACCCGCGGTACGAGGGGCGATAGCGGCTGGTCAGGGGCTTCATCACGATGCCTTCGACGCCCGACACGTCCCTCCAGGACTCCAGCCATTCCCCCGCCGTGGCCAGGTCCGTCGTCATCGGGCACAGCGTCCACGGGGCCGTCAGGGCACGGGTGGTGAACAGGTCCTCGAGCAGCGCGCGCCGCTGCGAGTACGGGTGCGTCAAGAGCTGCACCCCGTCCTGCTGCAAGACGTCGAAGGCCACGAAGTAGGCCGGCCACCGCGCTGCCAGGCCGGCGGCACTGCGGCCGCGGGCCGCGGCGCGGCGCTGCAACGCCTCGAACGACAGCCGACCCGCTTCCGCATCCCACACGAGCAGTTCGCCATCGAGGACCAGGCCGTGCGGCAACTGCTGCTCGGCGGCCGCCACCAGGCCCGGCCAACGGTCCTGCACCAAGGACCCGTGCCGGGTCTGAAGCAGCACCCAACCGCCGGGGCCGGCCGGGTGAAGAGCAGCGCCCGGTGCCCGTCCAACTTCTGCTCAAAGGCCACCCCCGACCACAGCACAGCCGGCCCCGGCAGCCGCTCCGCGGCCTGCGCCAGCATCAGCTCCACCCGCGGCCCGACCACCATCCCCCCGCAGCCTCCCCCGCAGTCGCCCCACTTCCAGAGTCTGGCGTTGTTCTCGAGAACGGGTTCCGGCTCAACTTCCGTGGCGGTCCGGCGGCCAGGCTCGCCCGCATCGGACACCTGGCAGGTCACGCACACCAGACACCTGCGGATGGCGCACGGCACGCTAACGGATGTCACCCGATTCGTGCGGCAGACCCCTTCAGTTGCGCCTCAGCTTCCGGGTCGGCGCCCGGAGGTGGCGATGACGGCGATGGGGAACGAGAGGTGCCCGGGGTCGTCGATCTCCTCCAGGCCTGCGCGCACATCGGCCTCGCTCAGCATTCCGGCGGCGATGAGGCGGGGTGCGACCGACAGGACGGTCAGTCGGGAGAACTGGGCGATCGGCGATCCCGCATGGAAGGCCGGCAGGTCCGCTGCGACCTGTACGTCCTCGTAGCCGGCGTCGCGCATGACCTGGGGTGCGCGACCGCCCCAGGCGTCGTCCATGCCGAACGAGGCGCTGAGGAAGTCCCACCAGGCGTCGATGACCCGCCGGAACGGGGAGGCGGCGGGCAGTCCGTGACGGGGGAAGTGGACCAGTTCCTCCAGCACGAGCACGCCGCCGGGGACGAGCCATTCCAGCATCCGTGCGACGATCTGTTCCCGCTGGGGCAGGTGCATCAGAACGGCGCGCGCGTGGATGAGGTCGAAGGACCCTTCGGAGAAGGTGTCGTTCGCAATGTCGTGCACCAGCACCGTCAGATTGCCCGGAACCGGCTCCTGGACGAGCGTCACGTCCAGGTCGGTCGCGGTGACCCGTCCGCGGGGACACTGTCCGGCCAGCCAGTGGGCGATGGTGCCGGTGCCCGCGCCGACCTCCAGGCAGGACCAGTCGGCCGCGACCCCGACGGCCTCCAGCCGCTGTCGGGTCTGCGCGTCGAACGTGCGGGCAATCGCGTCGAGGCGGACCCGCTCGCCGGGACGCTGGTGTCCCAGAACATCGCCGTACTGTTCACCGACTTCCCGATCACGTCCGTCCGCGCCGAATTCGGGTGCGTTGCGATACGTCATTGTGGTTCCGTTTCCTTGCTCTTCGCCGCCAGCGGGTAATGCTTCGCCGTCCGGCCGGTTCCTGGAGCAGTGCCGCGCGGTGACCGGGTTTCGCGGCAGCGGCACTTGTCACTCGCTGTGTGGCGAGGGCGTTCGGTGGCTACTCGGGCATCGTAGGAACGGCGGCTCGCGCCGCACTTCCCAAGCTGCTGGAATCCGCTGAACGCGGTGTGGAGCATCGCGCGTTGACGCACGTCAGTGCACCCTCGGCTCCGTTGGAGCGACGCATTCCCGGCCACGGAATCTCATCCGATCAATTCGTACTATCGGGTGACGGATCCCTGCTTTAGGAGAATTGCCGGCGGACTGCGCCCGAGGGTGGGAGACCCTCGGCCCAGGGCGTGCAGGACGCCCAGGTCCGAGGCCTGACCAGAACCCTGGCCCAGGTCGACCGTCAAGAGAAAGCCATCCATGCGAAACGAAGCCGTTCAGCGTGCCGCTCTGATTTTCAAGCTGCTCGACGCCAACAAGAACGGGGTGCTCGACAGCCAGGACTTCGAGCTGAACGCCGAAAGGGTGCTGGCCGCCGCCACGGACTCGGCACCGGAGGCCAGGCAGGCGCTGGCCGACAGCATGCGCCGCTGGTGGGACGTACTGGCGGGCGCACTGGACACCGACAGTGACGGCGTGATCAGCCCCAAGGAGTTCGAAGCCTCCGTACTCAACCCGGAGCGGTTCGGTCCCACCATTCACGCTTTCGCCGAGGCGCTTGCCACGCTCGGCGACCCGGACGGCGACGGCTTGATCGAACGGCCCCGCTTCCTCGCCCTGATGACCGCGTGGGGCTTCGACGTGCCGAACATCAACGCGCTGTTCGACGCGTTCGGTCCGGACGCCAGCGACCGGATCACGGTGACCTCGTGGGCCGACGGCATCCGCGATTACTACACGCCCGGCCTGGCCGGAATCCCAGGCGACCACCTGGTCTCGCTGCCAGCCTGAGCCTTCACCGGTTCACTGGCGAGCGGGCGCCGTTTCACGGAAGTCGATCCAGAGCTCAAACTCGTGAACAGAGCCACAGAGCAGGACAACCGCGGGCTGCCGGGCAGGGCGGCAGCGGCATCATCCGTCCTAGGGCACGGCGGGGCCGTCGGAGCCAGTCTGGCGGCCCCGTGCGGCTCGGGGGCGGCATGCGTCCCTACCCAAGCACCGCCAGCCCGCGTCGGCGGCGGCGCCCGCCGGCCGGTGGGCCTGGCTGCTGGACAGCCGCACCCCCGGCGGGGCCGCCACCGTCAAGGCCGAGGGATGCCGGCTGGCAACCGACCGGGCGCGCCCGCTGGGCACCAGGGTGGCGGCCCTCGATGCCCTCGCGCGGCCCGGGACGGCGGCGTGCACCGGGTGCGACGCCGCCGAGGTCCTGCTGCCGATCCTCCGCAACGGCCAGGAGGACGTGCCCGACCCCACCGACCGAACGGAAGCCAGCCAGGTCAGACGGTTGGCGAGGCGGTGTAGGCGTGGCGCTGGTAGCCGCGGCCGTCGCCCTGCCAGTCCAAGAGCAGCATCGAGTCCGCCAGGGCCCCGGCACCGGCGCGGTGGCTGGTGGTTGGGGTCCGGTCGGTGCTGCGTGTCCCGTTGGACGTGCTGCCCTCCAGCCGGCCCTCCAGGCCGGGGAAGTCCCGCTCCACACCACAGCGTCGGTGCCTGGCGGGACTGCTTGATCTGCACTCGGAGCTTGGCCCCGTCGAAGACCGTCGCCTTGCCCGCGCCGCAGCTGGTCGAAGGCGAGACTGAGCCGCTGATCGTAAATCTCGGCGTATGGATCACCAGCACCAAACCCGACGCGACAACCTCACCGCCGACCAGCTCGCTTCGCTCGTGAAGCTGGGCATGGACTGGGCATGGACTGGGCGTGACACCGCTGTCCGCAAGTGAGATGCGCCCTGGGCTGGGACGCGCGTTTCTGGGTTGCCAGGTGGGTAGCGTGTGTTCTCCAGTGACGTCCTCGTGAGCGGAAGGAACGGTGGCATGCCGGAAGAGAACAAGCCTGTGGAGCTGGAGTCCGAACCCACGGAGCCGACGGAGAGGCTGCGCCGGCAGCTACGACGAAGGCGGGTGGCCATCAGGTCGGCATCGCCCTGGCCCTGGAACCGTAACCCCCTCACCGCCCCGGCGGCACGGCGCACGACGAAGGACACAGAAAGACCCCGCGCTGTCACGACAGTGCCCGGGGTCTTCTGCTGGCATACCGGCTGACAGTGAGGCGCAGCGCGAGGTGCAACGCGTAGGCGCGTTGCGGTGCCCATGTTGCACAGCCGAGCTGATGCGTTGCAGGCGCGGATTCACGCAGCCAGCCAGAAGCCCGGGCGGGCGCGGACGCCGAGGTGGAGGCAGGGGCCGCCGAGGAAAACCCTCCCAGCGCCAAGGACCTCACCCTGCTGCGCGCCTACCGACTGGGAATCATCGAGGGCACCATCCCCAGCCAGCGCGAGGTGTTCGAATTCTCCCGCCTATCCGAGGAAATGCGGGAAGAGTGGCTGATGAACTTCTCCCCGGAGAAGCAGCAGGCGCTTCGGGCGGGGATCGACAAGCAGACGACGGAAGTGCTCCAGCGCCTGGAGCGCGGCCCGCGCGCCCAACAGGCCGTGAGCGCGCCGAGAAGCTGCTGCCCGAAGTGAAGGAGCGCCGCGCCGCCGCCGCCCTGGCCGCCATCCCGCTGGACGATCTGCACGACTGGCACCGTAGGTGCGCCTTCTGCAAGGTCCACCCAGACGGCCTCATCCGCCTCACCAACATTTGGTACAACACCAGCGAGGACGAGCGCATCGTCGCCGCGCTGGACAAATACCTGAAGGCCACGGCAAAGGAAGGCATCGTCCCCCCGGTGATCGCCTCCGACTCCACCACCCGCCTGTACGGCTGCGGGGCCCGCAACGGTGAGGGCAGCACCTACAGCTGGACCTACGACGGCACCTACATCTACACCTCCGACAAGACTTACTGGACCGACGCAGACGGATACTTCGTAGGCCGCCCCACAAGGGAAGGCCCCGGGACGTTGCGACCCCCGGGGCCTGGGTCCTGCCCTCTGGCACCGGATGGCGGAGCACCAGGGTGCCGCGAACGGCTGGACGAGGTGGTGTCCACTCCCTGCAGACAGCCCGACGGGCATTCCCCCGGCAACCCCGCCTCCCCCACACCCTGCGCCTTCCCGAGGGCCGCTCCGGCCACCACGTGCTGCTCGCGGTATGAGAGACCCCCGATTGCGCAACTGTGGGCCGGCCCGGCCGCGACGGCAGGGCCGCGACATCCCGTTCACCGCAAACAAGAAGCTTCACCGCACCAAGTCAAGTCGCGGTTGGCGAGACGCGCCGCCCCTGCCAGTGATGGGCCGGGCTTCCGTCGAAGACCGCACGAGCCGCTCGGCCGCCAGGACACGGCCGGGGGCCGGCCGTCGGCGGTGAAGCGTGCGACGTACCGTGGTGAGCTGATCGGCGAGGTCACCGGGAGCGCGTGTCGCCGACCCCACGTGTCCTGTGATCAACCGGATGCGTTGATCAGGCATGTCTTCTCGTACCGCACGCAGGGCCGCCGCGTTCGCCGCCGCCCTCCCCCTGCTCCTGGCCGCCCCCGCCCACGCCTCGGTCGTGACCGACACCTTGAACAACATCGATGCCCTGAACAACCTCAACGCCCTCGGTATCAAGAGCGGCGTCACCGACACCAACGCCTCGGACCAGAGCAACGGCAACCGGCACGCGCAGGGCTGACGGCACGCCGGGGTTCGCAACATCGCCAACACCCCGGCCACCGCTCAGCGCGGGCGCGCCGCCTCCAGCGCCCCGTTCCCCACAGCCGGCCTCCGGCGGCCGTCCTGGAAGGCCTCCACCGCGAGCCGGGACGGGGCGTTACAGGAGGGCCGGTCGGCCCCTTCTTGAACGGCCCGCGCGGCAGCTGTCCGCGCGGGCCGCAGCATAAGGAGCGGCTGGCTACAGCACGGCGAGGTAGAACCCTTCGGCCCTTCCACGGTTGTTGTTGTCGTAGGTGCCGACCAGGACACCCTTGCCGTTCGCGCAGCCGCCCGAGACCGCGCGGATGCTCGTGCTGATGCCGTCGCGGGGCGTTGCCGTCACCAGCGCCTTGGACAGGTCGATGTTCTCGTCGTCGACCTCGACGCAGAAGTTGTGGGGCGCCGGCTTGGTCACGGAAGCCACGTGCTTGGAGTGGACGATCGATCCGTCGGCGTTGACCAGGGCGCCAGCCCGCGCGTAAGGGGCCTGGGAACCCGCCGACGCCGCGATCGCTACCCCGCCGGCCAGGCCGAGCCCGGCCAGGCACACTCCTGCCGCCGTGATCCCGGCCGCCCGCACCCACTTCGCCTGCATACCTGTTACCTCCACACTCGACAATCCGATGTACCACTCGGGGCTTTTGGGAAGGGTTTTCCCTCTCGGTAGCTTTAGCGCCGGAAAGTAAGTTCATGCCGCATTCACTCGCACGAGCGGAACGAAACCAGCCACCCACAAGACCACCGGAAGCCGGAACCCGGGCAGGCTCATGCCCCAGACGGGCCTCCGGGCGGCTTGCCGAGGGCAGCCGGTCACGGCCGGTGGCCACCGGCCACGCATAGCTCTCCTGGAGCCGGACCCGGCGCGTTGGGCCCGGGCATGGGAAAGGCCGCCACCCCGGGCGCGGTGGCGGCCCTGCTCACGTACTGGCCTAGGGGGCGGGCGTGAACTGCACGTCGGTGCCGCCGCGGCCGGCCGCGATCTCCCACAGCCGCTCCCGCTCCGCCTCATCGACCGCCAAGCCCCAGCGGAGCTTCGTCGCGGTCCACTCCGCGCCGTACCGGCACAGCGCATCCGGTGACGGCGGCAACCACTGCGTCCGGTCCTGGTCCGCCTTGCTGCGGTTCGAGCGGGCCGTCACCGCGACCGGCGAGGCAGGCTGGCCCTGGTCGTTCGCGTACGCCTCACGCCGCTTCGCCGTCCACTGCGAGGCCCCGCTGTCCCACGCCTCCCCGAGGGGAACCATGTGGTTGATGTCCAGCCTGGACGCCTCGGTGACGGTGGTGTCGTCGTAGTACGACCACCCCACCCCGCCGGTCAGGGTGCAGCCCGGCCCGATCTCCGGAGAGACCACCCGCCTCAGTCAGCAGCACCTCCTTGGCGGTGTCCGCGCTGCCGCTCGCGACCGAGGACCGTACCGGCTACCAGCGCACCGCCTTCAAGCACTGGAATGCCGGTGACGTTCCGGCTGACGGCTGCAACACCCGCCAGCCGACCTCGCCCAGGCCCCCGCCGAGGTCGGCACCACAGTGCCGCGGCGCCGGCTGATCGCTCTGTCGACCCGCCTGTGTACCCACCCCTACTGGGGCGAGCCCGTCGGATGGCGGTCCGGCGGCGTCGAGCTGCGGTGCGCCGCCCTGGCCCACACCCCTGCCGGACGGGAGGCCACAGCATGACCGAGCAGACCACCACAACGCCCCAGGCCGTCCCCGTCACCTGGACACCGTCCCAGACCGGACCCTGCGCCCGGTGCCACCTTCTCTGCACCAGGAAGGCGAGGGCTGAGTACCTATTCCGCCTGCGGTCAGCGTCATCGTGCGTAGTCGATCTGCTACTTTCCGTGCATGACTCTTGAACCGACGCGCCGCCTAGTGCTCCGGGTCGCGTTCGGCGGCCTCGTCGCGTCATGCGTCGCAGGTCTCGGACAACCCGCGGCCGCAGCGCCCAGCCGCAAGAAGAGCCGCCCGGAGTACCAGGCCCACTATCGCCGACTGTTCATGGCTTGCGGCAAGGACCTGGACAAGAAGATGGCCGTGGGTCAGCAGCTGCTCGACAACTACGGCCATGACGCGCGCATCTATCACGTACCGGACCGCGCTGCCGTAGCACGCATGCACGCCGCTCTCGTGCGCCAACACCGCGCCCGCCGGGCCGGCTCAGGGAGTGGCGTATGACGGCGCCGCTTCGACCGCTCCATCACTCGCGCAAAGTCGACTACAAGCGGTCACAAAATGTGTACAGCAGTGACTGGATGTCGCCGGGACAGGACGCTGGCACCCACCACATGACGTCGAACCGGGAGTGCCCGTGGCTTACGTAGTAACTGAACCCTGCATCAGGTGCCGGTACACCGACTGCGTGGCAGTCTGCCCGGTCGACGCCTTCCGCTTGGGCGCGAACATGCTCGTCATCCACCCGGAGGAGTGCATCGACTGCGGAGCGTGCGAGCCTGAATGCCCGAACAGCGCCATCTATGAAGAGACCGAAGTGCCCGAGAAGTGGGCCAAATACACCGAGCTCAACGCCACCTACGCCGAGAAGTGGCCCGGCATCAGCGAACAGCGCGCAGCTCTCCCGGACGCCGATAAATGGAAAGAGGTCGAGGACAAGGGCGATCTTTTCGACCCGAACCCTGGCTCCTGACGAACGCGCGCAAGGCTCGGATCGGCGGCCTGCGAGCCGAGAGCACGCAGGCCTGAGCGTGGTGTGGGTCGGATGCTGGCCGGAGCAGGGAGAGCCCGCCGGCGATGCAGAAGAGGAGGCCGACTCCGGACAGCGGCCGGGTGGAACCAGAGCCTCCCGGCAGGAACCCTGCAACAACCAGGAGACACACACCCACCACGATGCCCACCATCGTCGTGAGCGGCACCCGCAGTCCCGGCGCCGGAGCGTCGACCATCTCGCGCAGTACCTGGGCCTGCCTCGCCCTGAACTGGTCCCTAGTCAGCTCGACGCCGACCAGTCCTCAGGGTCCCGGCCGCGTAGGTGGGGATAGCGACGGCCCACATCTTCCAAGAGCCCGGGCAGCAGCGCACCCGGCAAGCAGGGTCGGGCAACACCCCGGCACTCCGACAGCCCGACATACGTCATCTCAGCGCCGCCGTACCGCACCGTCCACGCCCAGTAGGTGCTCTCGCCGCTTGTCCTCCCCCTTCCACCCACCACAGGGCTCTCACTGCCGACCGGCATGCATTCACGTCGAGTGGCGCGGCAGCGGCCCCGCTGAATGGGCGCGGGAAACCGGAGAACTTCCGTGGCCGCGCTGTGCCACCAGACGCGGGTCCGGTGACCTCCCGCGGGGGCGCGTCGGGCCCCCCGGCTGGGAGCTCACGGCGTCCGCGGCCGAGTGGGCGCACCGGGCCGAGCAGCCTTTCCAGGCCCTGTCCCCGCTCGCCGCGCCGATCGAGCCGTACGCGGCGACCCCGGAGCAGGCGCGGCGCCGACGCCCGGCCCGGCTGGGACTGAAGGGACCGGCCACCCGATGATCCGTACAGCTCCTGCTGCGCCTTGCCGCAGTGGGTCGAGCGGGAAGGCGCCCACCGAGGAGGTCGCGGTCGAGGACGAGGCGGAGCTGGTGGTGATGAAGCTCGGGGTGTGGGTCTCCAACACCAAAAGCCGACGCGACAAACTCACCCTCGACCAGCTGGACGCGCCGCGGGGTCTGGGCGTGGACTGGGCGTGACAGGATGCCCGGCCCGTCGCTTGAGCGGGGAGGTCAGCGAAGTGGAGGCCCCGGGATGTTGAGACTCCCGGGGCCTTCGTCAAGCCTTCCGGCACCGGCTCGGCGCCGGAACCTCTCTCTCCGCGCCCCGGGTCGTCTTTGGGGATCCTGCTGGCCTGGCAAGATCCCCACGAGACGGCCTAGGTGTGTTGTCCGGGCAGGTTGGTGACGCGGCTGGCGGGTGTTTGGCCTGCGATGCCGGTGTGGGGTCGGTGGTAGTCGTACCAGTGGATCCAGTCGGTGAACGCTTCCTGGCGTTGGTGGTCTGAGGTGTAGGGCCGGTGGTAGGCCCATTCGTCGAGCAGGGTGCGGTGGAAGCGCTCCACCTTGCCGTTTGTGTGCGGGCGCCAGGGCCGGGTCCAGCGTGGTTGGATGCCCAGGTCGCGGCAGGTGTCGCGCCAGGTGTTCTTGCTGTAGGCCGAGGCATTGTCGGTCAGGACCCGTTCGACGGTGATGCCCCGGCCGGCGAACCAGGCGGTGGCGCGGGCCAGGAAGGCGGCGCAGGTGGCGGCGGTCTCATCGGGCAGGTCCTCGGTGTAGGCGAGGTGGCTGTGGTCGTCCAGGGCGGTGTGGAGGTAGGCCCAGCCGGTGCCGGTCTTGTTGCGGCTGCCTTCGGCCCGTCCGAGGGTCTTGTGGCCGCCGCCGTCGGGGATCCGGCCCAGTTTCTTGACACAACGGGCAAGACGCAGACGTCCGGTCTCGGTCAGCGCGGCATTCGGTGGACCACGAGGGCCTCCTGAGCTAGGTGCAGATGTCGCAATCCCCACCCAGCCAGAAGGCCCTCACCCATTCCAAGAACCCAGCACGCGTGTCACCAACGTCCCGAGACAGCACACCTAGGGCGTCTTCTTCCGATCCTGCCCGACCCGGGTCACCCCTCCGTGGTCCGCCCTGCGCAGTGCCGGACGACCGAGGCCAGGTTCCCCTCCGAGGCGAGCAGGGCCCGCTGGACGCGCGCCCCGTTGCCGTGCTCCAGGAGGCCCGCGATGCCGGCCCGTACGAACTCCTCGTCGCCGGCGTCGGCCAGCGCGTCGGCGACGTGCCGGTACAGCGCCTCGACGGCCGTCGCGGGCGCGGTCTCCCGCATGGTCTCGGGGTGCAGCAGCGGGCCGTCGAGGCCCGAGCGGCCGGCCTGCCAGGAGGCGAGCCGAAGCAGTCCCGTACTCACCCGCGGCGCGGGCTCGCCTGCCTTCCAGGACCGAGCCGCGGTCTCCACCAGGCCCCGTACGAGGGCGGCCAGCAGGACCGGCGTGGACGCGTCGAGGCAGACGTCCGCCACCCTGACCTCCACCGTGGGGTAGGAGGCGGAGAGCCGTGCGTCGAACCAGATCATGCCCTTGTCGCGCAGGACACCGGAGTCCACCATGGCCTGGACCTCCGCGTGGTAGCGGTCCGCAGAACCGAAGACGTCCACGGGGCCGGCGGCGGGGAGCCTGTTCCACACGCGGCTGCGGTAGCTCCCGTAGCGGGTGTCTTCGCCCTGCCAGAAGGGGGAATTCGCGCTCATCGCCGTCAGTACGGCGAGCCAGGGGCGGATGCGGTCCAGTACGGCGACGCCCTCCTCGTCCGACTCCACCGACACGTGGACGTGGCAGCCGCAGGTCAGCTGCTCCTGGGCGGTCATGCCGAACTGGCGCGACACCCAGTCGTAGCGGTGGCCCGGGGAGAGGGACGGCCGGACGGCCAGCGGGGAGGTGCCGAGCGCCGCCACGACCGCGCCGGCCGTCGCCGCGTGCTTGGCGGCCTCCGCGCGCCACCGGACGATCTCCTCGTGGAGCTCGCCCATCTCCGTCACCGGCTTCGTGGCGAACTCCACCTGCTCTTCCTGGAGCTCCGCCTCGAAGGTGTGGCTCGGCTCCTCCCCCTCCTCGGCGGCCCGGTCCGGGCCGGCTCCGGCCCGGTCGGCCGCAGCGAGAACGGCTCCCGCCACGGCTCGCGGCTCCCCCGTCTCCGCGTCCGCCAGCAGCAGTTCTTCCTCCACGCCCACGCTTCGCATGCAGCAGCCCATCGCCTCGTCGTGCTGTTCACCCATCGGTCAACGCCTGCCCCTGCCCACCGCCGGTATGCGGAAGCCGGCTCGCCGGACCGGGGTCTCCAGCAGACCAGGCGCTAGCGTCGCCGCCGACGAGGCGCGACGGGCGGGCCGGGCTACGACTTGGCGGGGTTCGAGCCCTGCCCGACGCCCTTGGTCTCGCTGTCTTTCGTCGCCGGCAGCTGGGAGCCGTAGTCCACCGGTCTGGTCTTGGGCGGGCGGATCGAGCGGGAAGGCCTGGCCCCACTCCGCCGGCTCGACCCGGCCGGCGCCCCCGGCGCGCTCCAGGAGCAGCGGGTACGGGGTGCCCGCCAGGGAGACGGCGAGCTAGCCGCCCTGTCCCCGCCGGCGGTGGCCTGAACCGCGCGGGTGTTCCCGACCTTCGTGTACGAGCCCTTGGCGAGCTCGCCCTCCAGGCTCAGCAGGCCGTCCAGCAGGACGTACATGTCGTGAACCCGCAGAACTGCTGCGCCGGCGCCCGTCCCCGGGTGCCGGCGGTGGCCTCAGGGCCGCCTGGAGTTCCGCCACTCCGCGGGGCGTGAGGTTCTCGCCGGCGGGGCCTCCGTGCAGGTGCCCGCCCGCGGCCCGCGCGGAGGCGAAGGTCACGCTGGGGCGCCGGTGGGCGCGGCCCCGGGGCGGAGGCGGATCCCCGGCGGTGGGCGCCTTGCCCGCCCCCACCGCCCGGGCCGCTTCCGCTCCGGATGTCGGCGGCGCCGACCGCACCAGGGAGAGCAGCCGCAGCTGAGTGGTACGGGTGAGAGAGGTGCCGACGTGACCGCGGTGGCCCACCCGAACCGCTCCGAGAACGTCCTGCGGGACCTGGAGTCGTACGCACGTTGGGACTGCCCCCGCGCCGACAAGGAGTTACAGAAGCGGAACGCCGTATGGCTCTAGGCCGACGTCGGGGGCGCCCGCTCTGATGCAGGCGGCCGGCCGGGCCGGCTGCCACCGACGGTGCCGGATCCTGGGCCGGGCCCCAAGCTC
This sequence comes from Streptomyces sp. NPDC048352, assembly GCF_040651895.1. NCBI lineage: Bacteria > Bacillati > Actinomycetota > Actinomycetes > Kitasatosporales > Streptomycetaceae > Streptomyces > Streptomyces sp. NPDC048352. The sequence continues at coordinate 49,132 of NZ_JBEZKZ010000014.1, read as the reverse complement.
GCGTTGATGGGTCATGCAAAACGGCGACCCCACGACAGGAAGCCACCGTCACGCGCGGAAGACGCCTGTGTCCGGATCGGACGACCGGTAAGGGCACGCCTGGGGTGCGCAGAGCTCCGGCGCTTTCGACGTCATGCGCTGGAGACCGGACGCGCGGCCGGACGATGCAGGCCCTCTGCCGGCAGTCCTGCGGGGGAGTTCGTTCCGAAGCCGGCGGTGAATCTCGACGCTCGTTCGGTCAGCCGCGACGGAACAGGTCTCCACCCCGGCCCGATGCCTGCCACCGCCCGGCCTTGCTGTAGCCACTGCCGCTCAAGGGCGTCGTAGATCGGCGAATCCGAAACCCAACCGGCGCCCGCCCCCGTATCGGCTAAACCTCTCGGCGCCGGAACGTTTCTCTGGTACGACCCCACACCGGACGCGATGGCGGGCCGTAACCAGCGGCGACTGCGCCTCCCCCGGGCGGCATCGGCCAGTGCTCAGGATCCGAAGACGCGCAGCACCCGCGGAGCGTCGGGCAGGTCTTCAGGGACAGCGGCAGTGCCGGCCAGGGGCATCAGGTGCCCGTTGGCGCAATCGCCCGGCTGCTGATGGTCGATCTCCCAGTCCCGCCCGGCCGGAACCGCGAGAGAACTGGTGGCGTAGAGCGGCTGGAGGCAGGAGCGACACCAGTAGAAGGACCGGCCCATCACAGCACCCACTCACGCCGACTCGGGACCCAGGCGAGGGCCGGGGGCGGCAGGCCAGTGCCGAGCAGGCCGACGCGGGCCGGACCACGGGAGCCCCCCAACAAACGGAATCTGTCATTCACATCCGCTGAAACGATCCGCCAGCCTCCACGTCACCCCTCCGAGCCGAAGTCGACCTGCCGGCCGAGCAGCCCGACCCGGCCACCCCCGCGAAGCCTGCGCCAGCTGGAGGCCGTCGCAGTGGGCCAGGCCCTCGCTGCCCACCCCGCACCGTCCGGTGCGCACCCGGTGCGCCTCTCGATCGTGTAGTGCGCATCGTGGACGGCGGTGGTGCGCATCATGGACGGCGGTGGTGCGCACCGCGCCCGTCGGATGGGCACCACCGCCGGCACCGCAACCGCACCACGATGCGCACCACCGTGCACCGCACCAGAATGCGCGAACGCGGTGACGGGCCTCATCACAAACCCCGTTGATGAACTCGCCGCCAGACAGGACTCGGCCGACGTCGTAGCGGATGGCGGGCTGCGGCTTCGCGTCGGTCTCCAGGACCGAATGAGCAGTGAACGCCCAGTCGGCCGAAGAGGACCCGGATCGGCCCGTTGCCCACGCCATGCTGGGACCCAGAGAGCAAACCGGGCCAGACCGGCCCGCTGCGGTACCCAGCGGTCGGACCGGGCGCAGCGGACACAGGTGGGTCATGACGCTACCGCCCATGCGCGGCCCTCTTGCGCGCTCCAGCGTCGGCATGGGCGATTCGGCCGCACCCCTGACTCCGGCCACGGTGTCCCGCGTACCGGCTGGCCTCCCGCGTGCCGGCTGGATGCGCCGGCGTCAGGTGGTCCGCGGCCTTCTCAGCGGGGCTCCAGCCGCGTGGAGGCTGGCGAGGGTCTGCCGGTAGGAGTCGATCAGGCTGGTCTCCGCGTAGCTGACCCCGAGCTCCTGGCAATACCCGCGGACGATGGTGCGGGCCCTGCGCAGGTGCGGGCTGGGCATGCTCGGGAAGAGGTGGTGCTCGATCTGGTAGTTGAGACCGCCGAGGACGATGTCGGTCAACCGGCCTCCGCGCACGTTGCGGGAGGTGAGGACCTGGCGCCTCAGGAAGTCGGGACGGTCGGCGCCTCGCAGGATCGGCATGCCCTTGTGGTTCGGGGCGAAGATCGAGCCGAGGTAGATGCCGAAGAGGCACTGGTGGACGAGGAGGAAGACGACTGCCATGCCGGGCGGTAGCACCAGGAACAGCGTGCCGAGGTAGGCGGCGAGGTGCGCAGTGAGCAGGGCCCCTTCCCACATGCGGTGCTTGAGCGAGCGGTCGAACAGCGACCGCATCCCGGACACGTGCAGGTTGAACCCCTCCAGCGTGAGCAGCGGGAAGAAGAGGAACGCCTGCGAGCGGCCGAGCAGCCGCGGCAGTCCCCTGGCCGCGCGGGCCTGGTCCTGCGTCCAGACGAGGATGTCCGGGTCAAGGTCGGGATCGAGGTCCTCGTGGTTGGGATTGGCGTGGTGGCGGGTGTGCTTGTCCTGCCACCAGCCGTACCCCATGCCGATACCGAGGTTGCCGGCGACGCGCCCGGACACCTCGCTGCCCTTGCGCAGCCGGAAGACCTGCCGGTGGGCGACGTCGTGCGCGAGCAGCGCCACCTGCCCGAACACAAAGGCCAGAAAACCGGCCACCCACAGCGTCCACCAGCTGTCGCCGATCAAGACGAACGCCGTCCACCCGGCGGCGTACAGGGCCGTCACGGCCGCAATGCGCAGTGCGTAGTATCCGGGGCGCCTGGCCATGAGTCCGGCCTCCTGGATCTTCCGGGAGAGCCGGGCGAAGTCGCTCCCCGAATCCGCCCGTATGGGAGGCCGCACCGACTGGGAGGAATTCATGATCAGGAGTCACTATCCGTTCCGTCTGAGGGGGAGCAGGCCAGGGCACGGGCGGAGCCCGTCCTATCCGCGAGGCTCCACCTGGCACCTGGGTGGTGCTCCCCATACCGCATACCCGGGATAACGGGATCGACGTACGCCTCGGTCCGCCCTTTCCGTTCCGTTTCCCCCGGCGACCGGGCGGCGGCATGGCCGACACGGCGTTGCCGCTGAGGCGAAGCCACTGCGAGCAGGCGGCAGCGGTCGCCCAAGTCGGTCTCACCCCCACTCCCACCCGTGTGAAGCCGTAGACGCCTACGCCGGCGGTCTGAGCGCCCGCGCCCGTAGGACCGACCCGGTCCGGCAGACTTGATCGGCCCGGCTGACCCTCGCCGGCGCCCTGGTCCCGGCCTCCGATCGCCGGTGACACCTACGACTACAGCCTCGACAACGGCACCCTGCACCTGTCCGTCACCGACGCCATGGGCCACGACGTCGATGCCCCGCTCATGGCCACCCTGCTGGTCAACGCCTCGCGCGGCGCCCGCCGCGCCGGGGCAGACCTTGCCGAACAGGCCCGCCGGATCCACCAGGCCCTCGTCGACCAAGGTCGCCCGACCTTCGCCACCGGCCAGCTGTTGCGCATCGCCTTGGACGGGCCCGGCGCCCAGCTCGTCAACGCAGGCCACCCCTGGCCGCTGCGGCTGCGCGAGGGCGTGGGGGTCGACGTCCTGCGCTTGGCCGTGGCCCTGCCCTTCGGCGTCGCCGTGCAGGGCGGGTACCAGATGCAACAATTCGACCTGCGCCCCGGTGACCGTCTCCTGCTCCGCACCGGCGGCATGCAAGACGCGACGCTGAAATAGTCGACCTGCCCGCTCTGCTCCGCAAGACCGCAGCCGAGCATCCGCGCGAGGTCATACGCACCCTGGTCGGCGCGGTCACCGGCGCCTACGACAGCCGACCGCCCAAAGACGACGCCACCGTCCTCTGCCATGAGGACCAGCAGACTGCCCGGGGGAGCGGGGCCGCACCCTGAGCGTGGGAAAGCTGGCGTTCGGCTTCTTCTGCGCTCGGGGAAGGCCGACGGAGGCCAGCTCGAGCTTCTTGCCCAGCGGGCCGGCGCGGTGACGGCGAGAGCGGCTGCGGTGAGGACGGTCTTGGCCGGGTGGAGGCGGCGCCACCTTGCTGGGTGATGACACCGGCAGCGTTGCGCCGAGCAGTCCGCCGGCGCCGGCCAGTGCGTGCCGATCGCGCAGCGCTGACGGGGTCCTGGCCGGGCCCGGGCTCTTGATGCGGCGCCGGCAGTCCCCCGCTGTCGTGGTGCGGAGCCGCGCCCGCGGTACACGTCGAACCCGCGCGCCCCTGACCGGGCTCCCGTCCTGCGGCTGATGCTGTGCAGGCTGGGTCTCCGGGGGCTCGTGGTGCGATACGACCTGTCCGGTGCCGCCTCGGCGCGGATTTTCGCGTTATCCGGGACGGAGTCCCGGCCGGCAGCAAGCAGCTAGGGGTCGCTGTGACCGCAGGAGAGCCTGACGACGGGCAAGTCTCTCGCCCTCCCGTGGGGGGAAGTCAGCGGGGCAGGGCAATGACTTTTGCGGGGACGTTGGAAGCGGCCGAGGCCGCGGCACCTGTGGAGTCACTCGACGTGGTCGCGCGCCTGCTCAAGGAGCACCTCGGGGCCGCGTCGGTGTCTTTCTGATCACTGACTTCTCCGGCAGTTCGGTCGTGCGGCTGGGGGCTGCGGGCAGCGTCGAGTCTGGCGAGCCGGCCCGCGCATTCGGCTGCGGGGCACCTTGTACGACGACGTGATCCGCAGCCAGCGGCCGAGGGTGGACGGCAGGGGCGGGAGTGAGCTGGTGCGGGTCGTCGCCCCGGTGACCAACCGTGGGGATGCCGTCGGGCTCCTCGAACTGTCCCTGCCCGCGGCACCGAGCGCGCAGGTCATGCGGGGGATCGGCGAGACCGCGCACGCGCTGGCGTACATCGTCATCGCGAACCGGTCCCACACCGATGTGTACCAGTGGGGCCGGCGTACCAAGCCGCTGAGTCTGGCCGCGGAGATCCAGCACCGGCTGCTCCCGGCGTCGCTGGCGTGCGAGGCGGCACAGTTCGCGGTCGACCGGGATACGGTCCAGCTCTCCGTGACCGACGCCATGGGTCACGACGTCGACGCCGCGCTGCTGGCCACGCTGGCGGTGGGCGCCCTACGGCGGGCGCGGCGGGCGGGTGCCGACCTCGCGGAACAGGCCCGCCAGGCCGACCTGGCCATGCGCGATCACGGCCGCAGTGGCTACGTCACCGGCCAGCTGCTGCGCATCAGCCTGATCGACGGCGAGACGGAGTTCGTCAACGCGGGGCATCCCTGGCCGCTGCGGATGCGCGACGGGGCAGTCCAGGAGATCCTCCCGAAAGTCGATCTCCCCTTCGGCCTCAGTGCCCAGACATCGCAGGCCAACACCTACCGGGTGCACACGCTGGACCTCCGCCCGGGTGACCGGCTGGTCATGCTGACCGACGGCATGCTCGAGCGCAACGCCGAGAACCTCGACCTGTCGGACTTGATCATCCGCACCCGCGCACTGCACCCCCGCGAAGCGGCCCGCACCCTCATCAAAGCGATCGTCGACGCCGGCCACGGCCACCTCGACGACGACGCGACCGTCATGTGCCTGGTCTGGCACGGCGTCGCCAACTCCGAGCGCGACGCCGCCCACGGCGCCGCTCTCACCGACGCCTCACAGCCGTCAAGGACAACACCGCCTGCTCCCGGACGATGAACTACAGCGTAGAGGCCGGCGACGCAGCGGAGCTGCCCTCAGGCGCCTTGGTGGTACCAGTACCAGTGGTCGCCGGACGGCATGTGCGGCGACAGGTCGCGCGCACGCTGCCACATGCCCCGCGCCTGTTCGGCCGGGCGCTGCTGCTCTCCGTGCAGGGCGCCCAGGATCAGCAGGCCACCGGTCACCGCCGGTACCAGCCACTGCGCGTAGGACAGGCGCCGTTCCGCCTTGCCGGTGTCGAAGGAGCCGGCCGCCTCCTCGGCGTCCTGCGGGTCCATCGACGAGGCGAGCTCGATCCTCTTGCCCAGCATCCGGGCATAGGCCGTGGCGGCCAGGGCGGCGCCGGTCAGGACGGTCTTGGCCAGAGTGGAGGCGGCCACCCCCTGCTGGGTCGCCACCCGGGAAGCGTTCGCGGCGAGCAGTCCGCTGGTGCCGACGAGATGGGCGCCGATCGCCGCGGCGTTGACGGGCGTCCACTTCGCCCAGCCGACGCTGGCGATCCGGGCGTTGTCACGCCAGCTGTCACTGTGGCCTTTGGCCGCGCCGTTGAGGCCGACCGCGCCCATCAGCGACCCGCCGAACCACGCGGCCAGGCCCACATCGTGCATGCTGCGGAGGACGGTGTTGCGCTCGGGCATGGGGGCTCCTGAGGAGAACGAGGAAATGCGCAGGCGCCAGTGCCGGCACAGCAGCCACCCTCGCCCTCCTCCGGACGCTCCGCCATCCCGGCTGCGCCGAACGGCCGCCGTCATCGTCGACCCAGCACGCTCGCATACAAAACCCCTGCTTGGGGGCAGAACGAGGCTTTCAGCCGTAGAGAGGCCAAACAGGCCATAAAAGGACAGGCGCCTTGCGGGTCCACCGGCGCAAGGAGGCGCAATGGTCACAACCGTCCTCAACCAGCCTGTGCCCCGCACCGGCCACTCCGCAACAGCAGTACGCGACGCCACCCGCGACTTCCTCCACCACGCCACCCAGGAGGCCTCCTACTCAGCCCAAGCCGACGGCGTCCTACTGGTCGGGGCCAACTCATCACCAACGCGATCCGGCATACCGACGGACCCTGCACCCTGCACCTGGAACTGCACGGGGATCACCTCGAAATCTGTGTCACGGACACCAGCCCCCACCCCCCGGCAGCCTCACACGGACGGAACCGGCGGTTGGGGGTGGTTGCTGGTCAACCACCTCCCCACCCGCGTCCACATCGAGCCCACCCCCGACGTTGAAGCCGGTCAGATCTCTGTCGGGGCATTCGTGCGGAGGGGCTCCGGTTTCAGGGCCGTGCCAGTCGAGGCACAGGACGGTGGCGTCGTCTCTCGGCGGCTTCCCGTCGTATGCGTGTCCATGGTCAGCCGCAATGCGGTGACCGCGCCGTTGCGCCTCCGGCGCGGCCAGGGGGAGGCCGCGTTCACGCGCTGAGCGCCACTTCCGTCGAGGGCGATGCGCGTAGCGTCGCCATGGCCACGCACCGGTCTGTCAGCCTGCACCGTGGCTCCTGACCTGCTGCTCCGCCGGGGCGTCGTGTTCCGGGGCTATGCGCCGGCGGGCTTCGCAGAAGGAGTAGAGGCCGAACAACAGAAGGCCCACCGCGGCGGCGATCAGCAGCACGGGCCCGGCCGGCGTGTCAGCGAACGAGCGCAGCGTCTCGTCCAGGCCCTTTGCCTGGCCGGCGTCGAAGCGCACCGCGGCCAGGAGGCTGAACAGGCCGGTCGCCACCGCGACCACCCCGCACGCCACGCCGCCGATGATGCCCAGGGCCGCGACGATACGCCGCGTCGGCTGGCTCATCCGCTCCGTGCGGAGGTTCTTCTCGAACTTCCGCAGCAGGCTGCGCACCACGATCACCACGCCCACGATGGCCAGCACGGCACCGAACACGCCGACGAGGACCCGGCCATAGGGCAGTTCCAGCACTCGGGCGGTGTAGTCCTTCTGTCACCGCCGAATCCGATCCGTACGGCGAGGAGCCCTACCAAGACGTAGATCACTCCCCGGGCGCAGAGCCCGACCCTGGATGCGACCTCCATGGCATGGCTGTCGGCCACGCGCTGTCCCAGGGTCTTGGCCTGGGCGCCACCGTTGTCGAGCGCCATACCTGGCACCTCCCTGTGCGCTACCGAAGTCGACACGGCGCGGCCCTGGTCCGTTCGGCCCTACAAGCTTCTTGATCAGAATCTGAGCTTGCCGTTGACCGTGTGGCGGCCGCGCCGGACGGGCATGCAGTTGACCGCAGCGGGACTTGCTGGAGGTGACCCTCGTTCGTCCCGAGCTAGTGGCTGCTGACCCGCAGGTTGTTCCGGGGATCGCAAGGAGCGCATTCGTTACCAAAACAGAACCCGGAAGCGCTTCCAAAAGTTTTATTTTTTTGATATACTGTCAGATTTCCGGACTAATGTCCGGCATCATGATGAACAAGGGACAGCCCAGCCAGACAGCTCTCATGTCGGCCGCAGCACGCGCGGCACACCTCCTCGTCGACGAGACTCCCTCGATCTTCGCCGACACCCTGGCACAGACCTTCCTGGGTGAGCGTGCCGAAGAACTCCTCGGCTACCACCGGTCCTATCCTGGGCACCCGGTCCTGTCCGGCGCGCGGACGACGGCCGTTACCCGCAGCCGCTTCACCGAGGACCGACTGGCCGAGCTGGCCGGCCGGGGCGTCGACCAGTACGTGATCCTCGGTGCGGGGCTGGACTCCTTCGCTTACCGGTCGGAACTTGCCGACGGCGTACGGGTGTTCGAAGTGGACAAGCCGACGACCCAGCACTGGAAGCGGGCGCTGCTGGTTGAGACGGGGACACCGGCGCCACCGTCCGCCTTCCTCGTCCCGGTCGACTTCGAGAAGGAGTCGGCCCGGTCACTCACCGATCACCTCGTGCGGGCCGGCTTTGACCCGGGCCGACCCGCGCTGGTCAGCTGGCTCGGGGTCACGATGTACCTGACCTCGGAGGCGATCAGGCAGACCCTGGCCGTCATCAGCGGCTTCGCACCCGGCACAGAGCTCATCGTGGAGCACCTCCTCCCGGCCGGACTCCGCGACGAGGCAGGCCAGTCCTATGCAGAGCTGGTCATGGCAGCGGCGGCCGAGCAGGGCGAGCCCTGGCAAACGTTCCTCAGCATCGAGCAGATGAACGCCCTCCTGCTTGAGCACCGGCTCCAGCCGATCGAGTACGCCCGGCAGCGCGAGACGATCACCCCTGCGGAGTGGGAACGTACCGACGCGCTCCGCCCGTTCGAGTTGTCCGTCCTCGCCCGTGCGAGCGTCCCCACCCGCCGGGCAGCCCCAGCCCGGTAGGCCGAACCGCTGATCGATTCGTGGGCAGCGCTATTCCTGCAGGGTTGGGTAGCACGTTGCCGTCTCTGGCTCATCCGGGTGTGGTCCCTGTTCCGTCGCTTTGTTCGCAAACGGTGCGCCGGTACGTCTGCCGGAGTGTGGTTGGGGAGCGAGTGATGGGCGCGGTGTCGGGGCCTTCGGGCACGAGTGAGTTGCAGCGGCACCTGGGTGTGTTCGATGCCGTGGCCTGCTGCAATGCCATGTCCTCGGCGCGCCTGGCCGCCCGCTACCCCGTCTCCGGAGGTACCTGGGGTTCTGCCTCGGCGGGCGTTCAGCGGCAGTACGCCTCGCCTATGCCACCCGGCGGGGAGGGCGTTGATCGACCGTCGGCTCTACCTGCCCGAGCACTCCTGGTGCACCGACCTCGAGCGTCGCCGGGCGCCGGAATACCCGACGAGGTGGCCTTCGCCACCAAGCCCCGCCTGGCCGGCGAGATGGGATCGCGAAGGGCGTGGACGCCCCGGGCGTCCGACCGCTACCTTTCAGCGCTTCAACGCTCTTGCAGCGCCAGTGCAAGGACAGCGTGCCGAGCCCGGAATCCCACCGCGCGCTGGAGCCCCGACCCTGGGAGGCCCTCGAGCCGCGACCGCAGCCGCGGCGGGGGCGTGGTCCCGGACAGGGCAGGCAGCCGTCAGCGGAGAAGGCCCAGCACCCCCGTGCCCGCTGCGCCTCTTAGCCGGGAGCCGGCGAAGAGGCGCAGCTACGTCTACCTCGGCACCGGCCACCGCCGCAACCCTCATCATCTGGCTTCGGACGTGATCGACCGGACGAGCCTAGCCGCGCGCGAGAGTGTCGAACCAGTGCACGATCTGCGGCCCTGCCAGCTTGAAGGACCCGTTGTGGTCGGCCTTCCCGTGGTCGACCACGGGGGCTGTCACACCGTTGCGTGCCAGATCGGCCGCGCAGGAGAGGGAGTTGGCGATCGGCACGTCCGTGTCACCGGCCGCGCTGTGCAGCCGTACCGGAACGTCGGGCTTCCAGTCACAGGTCCCGTCCTGCATCTTGAGCGCGGTCAGCAGGCCGCCGTCCGGGCGCCGCAGCCGCTCGTGGAAGCCGTCCGTCAGCAGTTCCTTCACCGACCCGGGCAGCTTCGTCACGATGTCCTCCTCGGTGTGCCGGGTGTCGAAGAGTTCCTCCACGTATCCCGCGTACGGCTGCCGGAAGACGTCGGCCGGGTTGCCGTAGACGGGGTGTAGCCGGTTCTGCGCGGTGAGGAAGTACGACATGTAGAAGACGCCGCTGATGTCGTTGACACGGCCGTCGAGCAGGGCGGGGATCTCGGTGCCCTGCAGGTCGTACGGTCCGGCGACCGGCGCCAGTGCCCGCAGCCGGAAGTGCCCGTCCGCTCCCCGCGCCAGCTCGCGGCCCAGCGCCATGGCGACCTGGCCTCCCTGTGAGAACCCGGTGCCGTACACGTCTCCGGTGAGCGGCCTGCCGAGCGCACGCGTGGCGGTGCGGGAGGCCCGCAGCATGTCGAGCGAGGCGGAGACGGAGGAGGCGGTGTCCATGTACGGGTGCAGGCCGGGGCCCTTGCCGAGCCCGAGGTAGTCCGGGGCGGCGACGGCGCGTCCCGCGGCGGCGTGCAGATAGGGCGCGTAGAGACCGAAGTCCTCGGCGACGGACGGCGCGTAGTCGCGGTGGACCATGGTGCCGTGCGTGTCGGCCACCAGGTCGAGCCGGTGCTCGCCGCCCTTGGGGAGCACCAACAGGCCGGTGGCGGTGGTCGGTTCGCCCCCAGGTGTCAGGGTCCGGTAGCTGAGCCGGTATCCGCGCACACCGTGGCGGACGGTCGCCGGGTCGATGTCGGCGCCCTTGAGGAACGCGGCCACCTCGGCCCGGCTCAGGTCGGCGACGGGAGTGACTCCGAGAAGGGCCCCGCGCCCGGTGCTCTGCTGGGCTGGGCGGGGTTCGGACGCCGCGACCGCCGGGGCGGCTGCCAGGGCGGTGAGGACGACGGCGGTCGCGGCGGCCAGGGACCGGCGCACTCGCCTGCGCTGCACGGCCTGTCGGAAGGGGGCGCGGGTCGTGGTGTGGGTCATGACGACGACGCTACGTAGCTGTTGATCACAGGGGCATCCGACGGCCCCCCGGCCGGGGGTGCGGCCAGCCCTACCCCGGAACCAGGGAATCCCCCCGGGCGGGGCGGGGCGGGTCGGGCCGGCGTCCGGCTGTGTAGTCCGCGGCCCATGAGCCGAACACCGAGCCCGCCCGCGGAGAGGACACCCGTCGCGGCTGTACTCGTCGGCCGGACGAGAGAGCGCGACGAGAGCAGTGAGTGGCAGGCATGGGAGTCCGACGACCTGGAACCGATGCCGATGCCCGAGTGATCTGCAACCGTCCGCAGATCACCTTCGGTTCCTGTGACGGCCTCATCCCTCTTGCCAGCACGGACCAGGGAGCCGCTGTTTCCTGGCTCCAGAGGTCCACGGGGCGGAGGTCAGTGCAGGGGCACCCGGCACCGGAGTGGTGTCGGATTCGTCCACCGCATAGCTGCCGCTCTCGCACGCCCAGCTCGACATCACGACCGCCCGGTCCACGGGCGGCAGGTGGTTCAACACCGCCACCGGCACCTGCCACAACGGTTTCGCGTTCCGGCTGAAGTTCGACTTCCCGGCCGGCACCACCCTGCCCGAGAGGGTCATCTGGACGGTGGCGTACAACACGACACACGCTGGGGCGAACCCCATCGGCACCGGTGCACCGTGCGACAGCGCCCCGACCGGCTGCCCCTACGACAGCCTGAAAGTCGGAGCGCAGACCTTCCCCGGCGCGCCGTACCAGGGCATCGACGTCGACCCGGCTGCGGTATTCCTCAACTCCTCGGACCCCGCGGCCTACTGCGACGGTGGTGCCGGCGGCACCGGCTTCCTCAGGTTCGACTCTCCCTGCTGGACCCACTACAAGCCGCTCGGGAATACGCTCGACTGCGCTGACCGCGGACCGCCGCTGTTCGGCCGCCCTGTACGCGGTGTTGAAGGCGTTCCAGGCCCGTGGCGTCCGAGATGTAGGCAGCGGCTGCATGAGGAGCACCTCCCAGGAGGCGGGAAGCGCTTTGCGTTGACGCGGAACGTTTCCTTGCGGGTGGGCGGTGCGTTGTGCCCTGCGACGCGTGCACTGGTTTGGCCCCCCACGCCGGGCCGGTGCAGTCCGCGGCCCCCGATTTCTCCCCGAGCGGTCGGGGCCTTCGTGCTGCCGGACGCCGCTTTGTGGGCTGCGTAGATCATGTACTGATGGTCTGCGCCCTCTGGCCCGGCATGCTCCCGGCGCTCTGGAGGGCGGCAAAGCCGGCGGGCGCCTGCTCGACAGCCTCCGGTCGCTGGGCACGGGCGCCTGCGTTCCGGCCGCGACGGGTGTCCCGCGGCCCCCGGTCGGCCGGAGTCGGCACGCGCAGGTGCTTCGCGAGCCAGGGCACCTTGGTGAAGCGGCCGGTGTGGTGGGCGGCTTTTCAACCCACAGGTGAGACGGAGCCAGCCTGGCAGCCAGCCCGGGCCGGGCACCGTCGCCATCGGAAAATTGCCCGGAGATGAGCCTTCTGCAACACCCTTGAGGGCCTGTTGCGAAAGTGCTGGTGTGGTCTGGCCGCAGTTTGCTGACCGGACGGAGCTCCAGGCAGGATCTCGTGCATGGTTTCGGTAGTGCAGAACGTGGCGGTTGACTGTGTGGATGCCTATGAGCTGGCTCGGTTCTGGAGCGAGGCGCTCGGCTGTCCGCTGCATCCGGAGAGCAAACCGGGTGACCTGGAGACTGAGGTGATGCTGCCGGAGGGCCCGCTGCTGTACTTCAATCAGGTGCCAGAACCGAAGACGGTCAAGAACCGGATCCACCTGTGCCTGCGCCCCGAGACCTCGCGCGAGGAGGAGGTCGAGCGGCTGCTGGACCTCGGGGCCACCCTCGTCGCCGATCGCCGGGAACCCGATGGTGCCGGCTGGGCCGTCCTTGCGGACCCTGAAGGCAATGAATTCTGTGTTCTCCGCAGCGAGGCCGACCGCGCAGCGATGTCTTCTTGAAGCTGACACGCTCACGGTCCGGGTAGCTAGGCCACAGCCACTCGTTGGTGGCCGCGACCAGCGCTGTTGCTCCATAGCGGACGGCGAGCTTGTCGTGTCTCGTGGCCACGGCTCGGTGGTGCTTGAGGCGATTGAGGGCGCGGTTCTTCCGGGAGCCGCACGTCTTGCCGGCACGGACTCTGTCCGGGCGCTTTGAGTCCCCGCGCCGACCGGCAGTGATACGAAGCCGGGGAACGGCGCATCGGGGGCCGCCGCCGTGGAACACGTACGGACAACGACCGGCACCCCCAGGGAGGCATTCCGTGCCCGACCACCTCGACCGTTCCGTGCCCGGCCACCCCGGCCCGGTGTCATCCGCCTCCCATCGGGAGGACGGCCTGGGCGCGGTGTACGACCGGATCCACCAGGAGGTCGCGGCCCGCGCCGACCGCCTGTGGGACACCGCCCTGGCCCTCCACCGCGACCCCGAGCCGGCGTACGAGGAACACCGGGCGGCCGGGCTGCTCACGTCGGAGCTGGCACGGGAGGGCTTCCGCGTCGACCGCGGGACGGCCGGCCTGCCCACCGCGTTCACCGCGTCCGCCGGCAGCGGCCGGGGACCCCGGGTGGCGCTGCTCATGGAGTACGACGCGCTGCCGGGGCTCGGGCACGCCTGCGGGCACAACCTGATCGCCGCCGCCGGCCTGGGGGCGGCCCTCGCCCTACGGGCCGCTGTCGGCGAGCCGCAGGGCTCCCTGCTGGCCGTCGGCACCCCGGCGGAGGAGCGGGGCGGCGGCAAGGTCACGCTGGTGGAAGCCGGGGTGTTCGACGGCGTGGACGCGGCCTTGATGGTGCATCCCGGCGTATACAGCTGGTCCTCGGCGCCGCTGACGGCCAGCGCGCAGGTGCGCGTGGGCTTCCACGGTCGCGCCGCGCACCCCACGGGCAACCCGACCGAGGGCATCGACGCGCTGGGCGCCCTGATCCAGCTGTTCAACACCCTCGGTGTGCTGCACCGCCGGCTCCCGTCCGGGTCCCACATCCAGGGCATCATCACCGACGGCGGACGGGCCACCAACATCGTGCCCGACTACGCCGAGGGGCTGTTCGGGCTCCGCGGCGCGACCACGGCCGCACTGGAGGAGCTCGCGGGCGAGTTGGAGCGGTGCGCCGCGGGGACGGCCACGGCCACCGGGGCCAAGGTCACCGTGGAGCGGGTGGGCGATCGCTACGAGCACTTCCGCGACAACCCCGAACTCTCCGGCCGGTTCGCCGGGCACCTGGCGCGGGTCGGGATCCAGCTGACCGAACCGGAGCCGGGCGTGTACCTGGGGTCGTCCGACATCGGCAACGTGAGCACGTACGTACCGGCCATCCACCCGTTCATCGCCATCATGGACGCCACCGACGGCTCCGACCACACGCCTCTTTTCGCCGCCGCGGCCGCGTCGCCGCGCGGGCGACACGTCCTGCTCGCGGCAGCGGAAGCGCTCGCCTGCACAGCGGCGGACGTGCTGCTGCGCCCCGAGGTGAGCGCGGGGGCCTGGGCGTCACTGCGGGAGAAGGCCGCGGCCGGCCTGTGAGGCCCTGGGAGCCGTCCGCGCCCGCCCGCAGCAGCTCGTCCAGGACCTGAGCGCTCTCCGTGGAGCTCCACCTTCCCCTGCGAACCGCAAGTCGATCGTGTCCGCGAGCACCTCGTCGGCGCTCATCCGGATGGCGAACGCGCGGAGTGGCCCGGCGGTGTCCCACTGCTCCCGGCGGTGCCCCGGTTGCTCCTGGTGGCGCGTGCTGGCGTACCGACCTGACACTGCGCCAGCTCGCCCCGCTGTTCGGCGTCTCGAAGTCCGCACCGTTCATGCCGATCGCTGGGGTCACGTCGGGCCCGCGTCACCCGCCGGCCCGACCGGGCGCAGGAGCGGGCGGCCGGCCTTTGCCGGTACTGCGGTCGCCCGGTTGTGCGGGCCCTGTCCCGGCCTGCGCGGTCGGGACAGGGCTGGGTCACGCATTCGATCCGGCGCGGACTTTGCGGTGGGAGGCGTTGTGTTCTTCTTGCCGGGCAGGCAGTCCCGCAAGCCCCGCGGGCTTCGGCAGAGCGCGGGGCCGGCGGGGTCAGGCGGTGCGCAGCCGGGCCTTGCGGGTGCTGCGGGTGTCGTGCAGGTAGAGCAGGGCCACGCAGGCGGTGATCCACGCGGCCAGCACGGCGAGGCCGGACCACAGGCCGTCATCGTGGAAGTAGGACATCCCCTGGAGGGCGCGCACCCCCGCGCCGACGGGCAGCACGCCGGACAGCGGATGCAGCCAGTCGGGCAGGTAGAAGGGGGGCATGACGCCGCCGCTGGTGGCGTTGCCGAAGATCAGCAGGATCACCGAGGCGATGGCGGCGCCCGCGGATCCGGTCCATTTCACGATGGCCATGGTCGCGCCTCCCGCTGCCATGGCCATCAGGGCGGTGACCGCGGCCGTGCCGGCGAAGGAGGCGGGGAGGGCGCCGAAACCGGTGTCGCCGGCGAGGAGGGCGACGATGATGCCGCCGAGGGCGCCGAAGAGGGTCAGGCTGGCGATGCGCTGGCGAAAGCGCAGGGCGGGCGCGGCCTGGTAGGTCATCATGCCGAAGAGGTAGCCGGCCAGGACGAGGCCGAAGGCGGCGTAGAAGACCGACAGGCCTCGGGTGTCGCCGGCGGACACCGGCAGGATGTCCTCGCCGGCCGGGGGCGGGCCGTGCTGCGCTGCGGCTTGGGCGAAGGCGGCGGTCAGGGTGCCGGTCACGGAGGGGCCGTTGGCGCCGGCGTAGAGCAGCTTGCCGCTGCCCTGGCCGTGGGCGGGGAGGTGGGCGGCGTAGACCTCGCGGTGTTCGACCGCCTCGCGGGCCGCGGCTTCGTCGGCGTAGGGCCGGACTTCGAAGCCGCCGGGCAGGGCCCGCTCCAGGTCGGCTTCCAGGCGGTGCGCCTCGGCGGCGGTGCCGACGGCCGCGACGGGGAGGCCATGCGGGCGGGGAGCGTGGAAGGCGGCGAGGTAGACGCTCACGAAGATCGTCCCGATGGCGAGCACCACGGCGACGGGCAGCAGGACGCCCTTGAGGCCCGAGGTGGGATGCGGTTCGGGGGCGGGGTCGGGTATGTCCCCGTGGGTGGCCGGCAGGGTGTCGGCGAGATGGAGGGGGGTGGGGGCTGGCATGAAGAGAACCGTCCACAAGTTGTAAGGTGACTGATAACCGAAGCAGTAAAACATAAGTTGCCTTACAAGTGGGGTCCCTGTGAGCGAGCAACCCATCCACACCGGCTATCTGGCCTGGCACTTCGCCCAGGCCATGGCCACCCGTCTGGAGAGAGAACTGCGCGCTCTCGACCTGAACCTCGCGCAGTACAACGCGCTCCAGCGGGCCGAGCGCCAGCCGGGAATCTCCAGCGCCGACGCCGCCCGTCACGCCGGCATCACCGCCCAGTCGATGGGCTCTGCCGTGGCCAGCCTCACCGACCGCGGGCTGCTCACGCGCTCGCCCCACCCCACCAACCGCCGCATCCTGTGCCTGCACAGCACTCCCGACGGCTCCCGCCTCCTGGAGCAGGCACGAGATGTGGTCCGCCGGGTCAATGAAGAGGCACTGGCGGTTCTGGAGCCCCAGGAGCAGGCCTCGGTGCATCACCTCCTCCACCGTCTGGTCACCCATCTCAACCCCGGCGCCCTGCCCCCCACCGCCGGTCCCACGGCAACGCCCGACCCGTGAGACCAGCCGCCTACCCACCGGCGGCATCCGCGCGGGGAGGCTGAAGAGCCGCCCCGGCGCACGCGCGGGGGCGGCCCTGTTCTGGTCATACTTCAGAGCTACGCAGCAGAGCAGCTCTGCAGGGTGACGCCGACCACGGCCCCTCATCCCTAACGTCGGTTGAGTCTCCCTCCCGACCGCTCAGACCATGGACGCCACTCCCGGCCTGGCACCGCCGCCCCCGGTGACGGCCGACCTCACTCGATAGAGGTGAACGTGAACGACGAGCCACCCGCAGACCGGCTCCGAGAAGTGAACGCCCTCCGAACGGGTGCGCGCTCCTTGGTGCAGGATCTGCTGACGCTCAGGGCCGACCCGCTGCCGCCCCTGCGTCAGCCCCGTCGGCTCGGCCGGCTGCCCCACGCATGCGTTGCCGCGGCCGCTGTGGTCGTGGTGATCGCCACCAGCGATCAGCTCGGCCACCGCAACCAGCTCGGCCTGGGCCACGGCATCCTCCTCGCGCTGCTCCAGGGCGGCGCGCTCCTGCTCGCTCTCGCCCATCCCGCCCCCGCCTGGTGGCTGTCCCTGACGGGGGCCGGCATCGCCGCCGCGGCCAGCACTCCTCATCTCCTTGAAAACACGCCCTGGCCGTGGACCATCCCGGGCTTGTGCGCACATGCCGCGGTCCTGCTGCTGCTGTCCTTGCGTGTCCGCGCTCCCGCAGCGTGCACGGCCCTCGCCGCCTCCGTCCTCCTGCCCTTCCTGATCGAACTCGCTGCGGACGCCGGCCGGTACCAGCGCACCACCTTCCTGACGTTGGTGCTGTTCTCGCTCGCTGTCGCTCTCGGTGCCACCCTGCGCGGCCGGCGCGCAGCCCGGGCGCAGCTGGCCGAGCAGGCGGCGCTGGCCACCGTGGAACGGGCACAGCGCACGCTGCTGGAGGAACGCGGACGAATCGCCCGCGAGCTGCACGATGTCGTCGCCCACCACATGTCGGTGATCTCCATCCAGGCCCAGGTCGCACCCCACCTCACCGAAAATCCGACCGAGCTGGCCGAGAACCTGGCGGGCATCCGGCAGAACGCACTGGACGCCCTGACCGAACTGCGTCGCATGCTCGGAGTCCTGCGCTCCGACGACGCCGAAAGCCCCCACGGCCCTCAGCCCACCCTCGAGGACCTCGATGCGCTGGTGGCCAACGTGCGCGGCGCCGGCTTGAACGTGACCACCGAGATCACGGGCCGTCCTGTCCGACTCCTCGACCCCGGCGCGCAGCTGGCCCTCTACCGCATCACGCAAGAGGCCCTCAGCAACTGTCTGCGCCACGCCCCGGGCGCCCACGTCCACCTGCGCCTCGCCCACACCGACGACGCCCTCGAACTCGCCATCACCAACACCGCCCCCACCACACCCGCTCCGCCCTCCCCCGGCTCCGGACACGGACTCCTGGGCATGCGCGAGCGCAGCACCATGCTCGGCGGCCACCTCACCGCCGGGCCCGATGGCACCGGCGGCTACCGCGTCAGCGCGCACATCCCGCTCGGTGAGCGCCTCGCCGCCCACCGCGACGACGCCATGCATACGGAGAGGAGCAGCGCATAACACCGGTGGGGGCGGGGCGTCGCCCGCCCTGCCCAGGGCAGCCGCCCCGAGGAACCGCGGCTGCTGCCGAAACGAACGGACCGACACCACCAGCGAGGACGCCGTGCCCCGAGATGCCCGCACACCGCTCGACGCCCACTACGGCACCGACGATCCCCACGCACTGCGCGAACGCGTGCACGAGACCCTGCTCGTGGAGATCACCAGCGGTGAGCTGCCGCCGGGCACACTGCTCGGCGAAGGGGACACCGCCCGGCGGCTGGACGTCGCCCAGGTTCGCGTGCGGGAAGCCCTCCTGACTCTGGCCTCACAGAGGTTGATCGAGTACAGCGGCCCCGACCGTGCACACGTCACCCACACCAGCACCGCCGAGGCCCGGCACACCGCGACCGTCCTGCACGGCCTCTACCGCACCGCCCTCCTCACGGCCCCCTGGCCCCTCACCGGCGACCGCGTCGAAGCCGTGCGCAACTGCGCCGCAGCGCACACCCGCGCCGCTTCCGCAGGCGATGGCGCCGAAGCCCTCGCCTGCGCACTGGCGCTGTGGGACACCGTCCTCCATACCTGCGCCAACCCGCCCCTGCATGACGCCGTCAGCCACCTCAAGCCCGTATGGCAACGAGCCCACCGCGTCCACCTGTCCCCATCAGGTGTCGGGGACGCCGACTGGGGCCCGTTCCTGACCGCTTGCGCCACCGGCGACCGCACTCGAGCCCTCCACCACCTCGACCACCACTGGGGACACATCGACCGCCGCCTCACCCACGCCGCCACCTGAGACGCCGGTCACCACGTCCAAGACGTCACCACTCCCCTACGCCGGAGCGAGCCGCACTCCCGGCCGGGAAGCCCCGAGGCCGACGGCAGCCAGGTGTCGCCGCCGGGCCGTCTGCGGGCTCAGCGAGACCGTAGACCCGGCCGCATGCGGCCGGCCCCGGTACGACGACGTCGGCGACGCGACACGGGCACGGGCTGTCGGAACGCGGGCCGAGGCACCGCTCGCCCCTGCACCCGAGCGTCGGCTACACCTGACCGGCCTCCCCCGTCGGCGAGGCCGCCTGGCCGCCGGTCTCCTGTTGCGCATGCCGGGTCGCGGCGACGGCCAGGCTCGACTCGATCTGCTCCAGGATCTGGACAGCCTCGGCCTGCCGCTCCTCGGACAGTTGCCCGGCGGTACATTCCTCCAGCTCCGCCCAGACCTCGTCGACCTGGTGGCGCAGGGCGAGGCTGGCCTCGGTGGGCTCGATGATGGTCGCCCGCTTGTCGGTGGGGCTGGGCCGGCGGCGAACGAAGCCCGCGTGTTCGAGCCGCTTGACGGTGCGGGTCATGGTGGCCGCGTCGGAACCGAGCAGCCGGACCAGGTCGATCTGGCGCTGCGGCCCGAGGTCCCACAACTGCATCATCACCAGTTCCTGGCCAGGGTGAAGGCCGACCCGGCGAAGGAGCTGCCCGGCGAGCATGCGATGCAGCCGGGCCACCCGGAAGATCGCATGGGCCATCGGCCCGGCCTGGACCGAGGGTGGCATCGGCATGCCGGCCGCCTCGGCAGCGTCAGGCGTGGAAGCCTCGGGGTCTGGGCCGATCATGTGATGCTGCGCTCCTTCATGTAACTGCTCGAACACTTATATCCCGAGTCTATCGCTCCAGACCGGCCAGGATCGAGCGAGGTTCAGGACGAAATCCACCCATTCTTGCGTCGAGTGACGCGAGGCGGAATGCCCCGGCGACTTTACTTGTTCGAGCAGGTAATGTCGGAATGGCAGCGGTCCTGCGAGGGGCCCCGTATGAACGAGGAACGACCACATGAACAAGGCTTTCGCCTCCTACGACCTGTCCGGCACACGCCTGGCCAACCGCATCGTGATGGCGCCGATGACCCGCAGCCGGGCCTACGGACCCGGCCTGTCCGCCACGGAGCTCATGGCCGCCTACTACGGTCAGCGCGCCGGTGCGGGCCTGATCGTCACCGAGGGCACCCAGCCGTCGGCGGTCGGTCAGGGCTACCCGGACACCCCCGGCATCCACTCCGACGAGCAGATCGAGGCGTGGAAGAAGGTCACCGGCGCGGTCCACGAGCGCGGCGGGGTGATCTTCCTGCAGCTGATGCACACCGGGCGAGTGGGCCACCCGAGCCTGATGGGCCTGACACCGGTCGGACCCTCTGCGGTCAAGGCCGCCGGCCAGGTCTACACCCACCAAGGCCCGCAGGACTTCGTCACTCCTCGCGAGCTGACCGAGGCGGAGATCGCCCGGACCATCGCCGACTACGCCGCCGCCGCGCGCAACGCGGTCGCGGCCGGCTTCGACGGCGTGGAGCTGCACGGCGCCAACGGTTACCTGATCCACCAGTTCCTCGCCCCGAACTCCAATACACGCACCGATGCGTGGGGCGGCTCCCCGGAACGCCGCATCCGGTTCGCGGTGGAGACGGCGAAGGCAGTCGTCGAGGCGATCGGTCCGGAGAAGGTCGGCTTCCGCATGTCGCCCGGCAACCCCTTCAACGACATCGCCGAGACCGACCAGGACGATCTCGAGGCCACCTACTCCACCCTGGTGGAGGCCCTGGTCCCGTTGAATCTGGCCTACCTGCACCAGATGGAGTCCGCCGGGGCCCGCGAGCTGACGGTCCGGCTGCGTCGGCAGTGGCCGGGCACCTTCATCCTGAACCCGTTCACCGGCGCCGAGCCCACCGGCCCCCAGGAGCTGGACCTGATCGAGGACGGCACCGCCGACCTGATCGCGTACGGATCCCTGTTCCTGGCCAACCCCGACCTGCCCGAGCGCCTCGAACGCGGCGGCCCCTTCAACACCCCCGACCGGGCTACCACCTACGGCGGCGACGAGCGCGGCTACACCGACTACCCCGCCCTGCCCTGACCCGACACACTCAACCGGCACAACGAACGAAGGCACCCGCAATGAACGCTGGCCCCAACAGTTCGGCAGCCCCGAAGAAGCCCAAAGCGCGGCTGAACGGCACCGTCGACCGCACGACCACCATCGGCGTCCCCTCCCTCGAGCAGCTGGATCTCACGTCCAAGCGGGTGCTCGTCGTCGGCGGGACGGGCGGCCTGGGCCGAGCCGTGGCTCAGCAGGCCCTGGCCCTCGGCGCCGAGGTGACCGTGGTGGGGCGGACCTTCCGCGACCACGCCACGGACCGGCTCACCTTCGTCCAGGCGGACCTGTCCTCGATGCACGAAGCGGTCCGGCTGGGCAGGGAGCTTCCCGCTGAAACCTACGACGTCGCCTTCTTCTCGCTGGGCATCATGGCCGCCAAGACGCGCGAGGTAACCGCCGAAGGCATCGAGCGGGACATGGCCGTCAGCTACCTCAGCCGCCTCGCGATCCTGCAGGGCCTCAGCCCCAGGCTGGGAACCGGCCGCCCTTGGACAGCGCGCCCCAGCCCCGCGTGTTCATCATGGGAGCACCGGGGGCCGGCAACACCGGCCGGCTCGAGGACCTGAACTCCGAGCACGGCTACAGACCGATGGCCGCGCACATGAACACCGTCGCCGGCAACGAGGTCCTCGTACTCGCGGGCGACCGCAGACTCCCCGGGCCGGCGTACTTCGGCCTGAACCCTGGATTGATCAAGACCGACATCCGCTCCAACTACCTGGGGGAGGGCAGCCTCCTGCACCGTCTGGCCGAAGCCGTGGTCGGGCTGGCCGGCCCCTCCCCGGAGACCTACGCGGCGAGGATCGTCCCCCTGCTGTTCACCGACGGCCTCAACGGTCGCACTGCCCTGATGTTCAACAACAGAGCCCAGGTCATCCGGCCAAGCGCCGGACTCGACACGGCCTACAGCGACCGCTATCTGGACGCCTCCGAAGCACTCCTGCGCCGCGCCACAGGCTGACCCCGGGAACCGCCACTTTCAAGGCCGCGTTTCACGTCCCGAGGAGAAACCCGCAGGCTCGTGGACTTCATCCGGGCGCGCAGCTGACAGCAGCCGGGTACACCGGGGCGGGCGGGCACCACTTCCCCTGGGGGAACAGCCTCGCCCGCCGTCCGAGAGCCGCACCGGTTCTCGCGCCCGCGGCTCGCCCCCACACCCTCAGAGCTGAGGGAACTCTCCTACGGGGGCACCATCGCGGCAGTCGCCCAAGCGCTGTCCTTCACCCCGTCCGCCGTCTCGCAGCAGCCCAACATCCTCGGACGGGAAGCGGGGGTGCCGCTGCTGGAGCGGCTGGAACAGGCCGCCGCCGAACTCGTCGACCTCCGCACCGGCCCGAGGGGCCCAGTCCGCATCGGCGCCTTCCCCACCGCGGTCAGAGCCCTGCTGCCCCCGTCCTGACCGCTCTCGCGGACAACCACCCGGGTCTGGAGCCCTTGATCTCCGAGATCGACCCGGCCGGAGTCGCCCACGCGCTGCGGGCAGGGATCTGGATGTGCGCTGCTCCCCGACTACGACTTCGCCCCATGCCCACAGAGCCCGGTCTGAGCTCCGAGCCGGGTCACCGCGTTGCACGTGGCGATCCCGCCGGAGCCCGTCAGACCCGGCCGGGTGGCCGAGGAGTGAGATCCCTCTCGGCTACCCGGCCGGGTCAGAGAGCGCTGATCGCCAGGATGTAGCACATCGGTCACGGCTGTCGCTCTGCCGTGTTCATCGATGCCCCTTCGCTGTTCGGACCGGCCGTCCGGGCCGAACTGCCCGTGATCCGACATCAGCAGCGCCCCGTCCACGATTTCCTCCCGCGGCCAGCCGGTCACCGCGCGACGTACCGCGTACGCAGCGGCTCCGGCGGCCAGCACCACGGCGCCGGAAGGCACCGACGGTGCCGGGAGGGCGAAGGCGAGGACGAGGCAGTCGGCCAGCCCGACGACCGGGATGATCCGTGCCGGTCGGCCCTCGTCCGGGGCGAGCGTCCATGCGGAGGCGCTGGCGATGTCGCGGGCCATCGCCAGGGTCGTGTGCGAGACCCCGGGGATCAGGGCGAGGAGCGGGCCGAGCGTGGCCACCCGGTACGTCGGCGGGTGCCTGTCGACCGAACGTCTGGGGCGTGATAACCCTCTGCCAAGGACTGGCCCGATGTGAGGTCTTGGCCTTCAGGGAGGGGGAAATGTGCCGGGTGCTGTGAGCAGGAGTGTGGCCGACGGAGTCGGGATGACTCGGGTGGGTGACCGGTGGCGGGTGACGCGGCCTTGGCCCGCCGGGCTGCAGCCGTATCTGCACAGCTATGCCGGCTATTGGGAAGCCGTGGCCTCGCCGTTTCGGGTCCGCCTCGTGCCCACCGGCCGAGCCGTCCTGGTGATCAACCTGGGGCAGCCGTTCACCCAGGTCCGTCGACTTCGGGAAGCGAGCCCGTCAGGCGGAGCGATCGGTTCGCTGGTCGTGGGCCTCGATGACGGGCCCCGGCTGTGTGACCACCCCGGCGGCCAGGAGGCGATACGGCTGGAGCTGACGCCGCTCGGCGCCTACCGGCTACTCGGCGTACCGATGCGCGAGTTGACGAACAGGGCGGTCGAACTGCGTGACGTGCTCGGTCCCGAGGCCGGCGAGCTGGCGGAGCGCATGGCGGCCACCGATGACTGGGCGACCCGCTTCGACCTTCTCGACTTCGTGTTACTGACCCGACTCGAGCGGGGCCCGGAGCCCGCGCCGGAGGTGAGCCACGCCTGGCGGCTGCTCGCCCGCGCGGACGGGGCGATCCCGGTCGCGCGGATCGCCGCCGAAGTGGGCTGGAGCCAGAGCTACTTGGTCCGCCGCTTCACCGAACAGATCGGCCTGACACCCAAGGTGTCCGCCCGGGTCCTGCGCTTCCGTCACGCCGTACACCTCCTCGGGCACAAGGGTGCGAGTCCCTCCGAGGTGACGGCCTCCTGTGGCTTTTACGACCAGGCCCACCTCAATCGAGAGTTCCGTGCCCTGGCCGGGACCACCCCGGGCCAGGTGGCGGCGGCTCGCATCGCGGAGGGTGCCCTCGCCCAGTGAGTGGCGAGGTCATTTTTGTCCAAGCCAGGCCGTCCGCACGTCGCTAGGATCCCCGGCAGTGATCTTCGTCCCCGAAGGCAGTCCGCCAAGTGCAGAGGTATCCGGAATGACGTATCCGAACTCGCCGTATCCGAATGCGCCGGCGGGCCCCGAGTGGCGGCCCAGGCGCGGTATGCGATGGCAGTGCTACAAGGTGTCGCGCCCGGCCTCCCCGAAGGACCTGCTCGGGCTGTGGGGGGCGATCGCGGCCGTGGTGGGCCTCGCTGTGTTCCTCGGGTGGGCGCTCGAGGTGAAGGGCGGTGCGGTGATCGTCTTCGCGATCCCGCTCATATCGTCCTGGTACGACTCCCGGCGCATCCTGTTCTACTTCAGCCCGGCCAGAGTGCAGGTCGGGAACGTGATCCTGCCGTGGCGCGATGTCACCCAGTTCGTCACGGCAACGCCCCCGAACGGTGAGCACGCCTTGATCGGGGTGCGGTTGCGGCAGGGCATGACCCTGCCGCCCGGATCGAACGTACCGCCGCCGAACCCGGCCATGCCGGCCCCGATGTATGTATCCGTTCCACGGCACAAAGTCGATGTGGCCAAGATGGTCTCCAAGGCCCGCAAGTACGGCCCGCCGCACATCCAGATCGTGGTCGCCGATCCGTCCGGCGAACGCATCGCCTCCTGAGCCCACTCCGCGCAGCCAACCCCGTGGGACCGGACCGGCTTGGATGGTTCACACCGGCGGCGGGGCCGCCTCGCACTCGTTTCTCGCCCGCCCGATGAGCACCTGGTCCGCCCTGAGGCCCTCGCCGACCTCCCACAGATGCGGCCCACCATCCTCCTGGCTCTGCAGCGCGCCGGACTCCTCGCGCCAACCCGGCCGCGCATCGTGCCCCGCTGGATGTCACGGACGACGGGCAGCTGCGCCGACTGCCTGCCTGGCCTGGACGAACGACGAAGATCAGCGGTGCGCCCGATGCCTGAACTGGCGCCGGGCGCACCCGATCGGCCCCTGCCACCGCTGCGGACGCCTCCTCCCGGTCCGCGACGACCACTGCCGCCGATGCGTCCTTCTGCTCGCCGAGACCGAGCACGACCTCGACCGAATCGCCCTCGACGGCGCCGACCAGCTCTGGTTCGGCGGCCGTGGGTCTTCGGCATCCCGGTCACCGCGACCCGCTCCCTCCCGAACCGCTCGATGATCCGGTCGTAGACCTCCAGCCGACGGGCGGACTCCACGTCCACGTCGATGTCCGGCAGGGACCGGCGCCGCACGGACAGGAACCGTTCGAACAGCAGGTAGTGATCGAGCGGGTTCGCCATCGCTACGAAAAGCGAGTGATGCACCATCGAGCCGGTCCCGGAGCCGCGGGCGGCGATCCGGATCCCCATCGCCCGCACGTCCGCGACGACCTGGGCGGCCGCGAGGAAGCAGGCCTCGTACTCCAGCTGCCCGAGCACGCCGAGCTCGTACTCCAGCTGCTCGTCCGCCCGCCGGTCGCGGTCGAGGCCGCGGGCGAACATGCCCGCCTCACACCGCTGCCGCAGCAGCCGCATCGCCCCGCCGAGCACCGGCTCGGCGCCGACGATCTCCGGCTCGGGGAAGGGCCGCCACCGGCGGCCCGTCTGCCGCACCGGCGTATGCGGCGGACAGCAGACGGCACAGGCGGCTCCATCCCGCCGCGTTCCGCGCGAGCACGGTGACGCGCAGCGGCGGCTCCACCACGTGTTCGCCGCCGCGCACGGGGATCCGCCGGCGCAGCTCACGTCCGTTTTTTGAAGGTGTGCGGGCCGCGGTGGCCGCTGTCGAGCCCGAGACCATACGCGAGTTCCGTCTCGACGCTGTCCCCTGGGGGTGTTTCCCGGACGGCGATGAGGTCCGGGAGGCTGTTCACCTACTGCACGCCGGCGACGGCCCCGCTCGCCGAACGGCGGGCGGGCTGGACGGGCTGTGGCCAACGACAGCCGAGCTGCCGTCGCCCTTGCCGTCCGGTTCCTGATCTCCATCGCCGCGGACGGCCGTCACCCACGCCGTGCCGCTGCCCTTGGCGCACTGTCAGGCCCGGCCGTGCCCGGTACTTCGGCGTCGCTTCCCGGGAGGAGTTCCTTCTCCGCCGCACCGGTCCTCGGCACCCTGCCCCAGGCGACTATGACGACTTCGGTGTCGAGGTGGCCGGGTACCCCGCAGGCTGGTCGGTCGCCGCTGCCCGCGCCGCGATCACTGTCGAAACTCACACCCTCCTGCCCCCTTCTCGACGATCCCGACCCCACCCTCCGCATCGACGCGGCCTACGCGCTGGCCACCGCAGCCGACCCGGACCACACCGTCCGAACCACCTTCTCCACCAAGATCACCACGGAGCGCTACGTGTTGGTCCGTGCAGCCCTGATCCTTGCCGCCACCGAGATCACCCGGGCCCACACGCACCCGCCGACCGTCTCGTGGATCCGCGAGCGGTGGCAGACCGGGCACAGGCCACCGAGACCCGCATGGCCGCAGCGATCGGCTGGCTCTGCCTTACGGACGAACCCGCCTCTGAGGACCTCCACCACGCGTGCGACGCTCTCGCCACCACCCAACTCGCGCATGCCATGGACGCCCTGCCGTGGATGACCCTCGCCGCCGGAACCCGTGAACCGGGACTCCTGCGCTGAGTCGCTGCCTTCGGCCATGCCGCCGTCGTGTGCGCATCGAAGTTGTCCATCGGTGCCAGATACGGTGCACGGTCACAACCGGTTGTGACTGAGCGCTTCGGTTGGCAGATGAATGCGCCACTTGGCAGGGCTGAGCGGCGTATTTGGCGGACGACTTGTCGCAGGCCGGCGTCGCTACGGAGCGCACGGAGGAGCCGGGCTCTGGGCCGCGGGCCGCTCCCGTAGCCAGAAGCCCGGCTTGTCGATGTCGAGCCAGGTGATGTGCTTGCTGTACCTGTCGTCGATCACGCACTCGACTCTGGATCTGATCCTTGAAGAGGCTCTCTTGGGTGCTGTGCGTGGTTGCCGCGCATGCGCTTCACCGTCACCGCCGCCGGGAGACCTGCCAGGAGGAGGGCCAGCCCCACCGGGAGCACCCCCGCCCACGCCGTTGGCGAGACGTACGCGGTGCCGGACGTACCGTCCACCAGCCACGCGTGGACCGGTTGCGCATTGATGTCGCCCTCGACGGGGACGTCGAACGACGAGCCACCGTCGTCCGGGGTGAAGGCGCCCGAGCAGGACGTCGACGTTCCCGCATTGGCCACGGTGTTGTCGTACGTTCGGCAGCTGGCGTCGGTCACGGTCCCGGACTCGCCCCACAGTGCCGCCCGTAGCTCGCCGGTGAAGTTCGTCAGCACGACGGAGGCCAGAAGCAGCCCGAACAGACAGGCCAACGCCAGCCACGGCGCGGGTCCGACCTGCTCCGGTTGCCCGTCCAGAACGTCCCCACCCTCGTTCATCTCCACCCTCGGATCGCCGACGGACCTCCATGGTGACCGATCCGAAGCACCCTCGGAAGCCCTCCACGGCGTGCTGGTGGGCTCGCACGATCGTCGAGTCGACCGACACCAGCCAGTCGATGTCACCGGCCGCGTCCTTCTCCGCCCGGACCGCCCGCGGCATCCGCGAGAACGTGGCTGTCGGGACCACCAGCACGCGGCCGGGGCTCGAAAAGGGGGCCATGGACCAGCGAGGCACTCGGACGCTCCCGCGGCGGACTGAGCACCAAGATCCATCTCGCCTGCGACGGCCGGGGACCGCCCCTCGCGTTCACCATCACCGGTGGGAACGTGAACGACTGCATGCAGTTCGAGCCGGTCATGGCCTGCATCCGCATCAAGCGGTGCGGGCCCGGCCGGCCCCGAACCCGGCCCGGGCGGGTGGTCGGCGACAAGGGCTACTCGTCCCGGAAGATTCGCGCCTACCTGCGAAAACGCGGCATCGCCTGCACGATTCCGGAACGTGCGGACCAAATCAGCGGATGGCTCCGACGAGGCGAGAATCTGTGCCGCCTCGACCGCGCCGTCTATCGGCGCCGCAATGCCGTCGAGCGCTGCTTCAACCGACTCAAGCAGAACAAGGCTCTCGCCACGCGCTACGACAAACGAGTCCGCCACTACAAAGCCCTGGTCACCCTCGCGTGCCTACGACTCTGGCTCCCGAACTGACATGGCGGACACCCCCTAGGCCGCCGAGTCCGTCCACCGGCCCGCCGAGCGCGACGCGGCGGAGGTGGCCGCGCCCGTACAGCACCGTGCCGGTTGGGCGAGCAGGCTCTTGCCGACCGCGCCGGCGTGTGCTTCCGCACGATCCCGTTCAGGGCCGTCCGGTCGTGCAGCCGCTGCTGCCCCAGCGACGGCTGCACGAATTGCCGTACGGCATCGGACAGTTCGCGGTGACGTATCGCGACGTCGTGATCCGCAACCCGCGATCACTGCGACGACGGGCCCCGACGGGGGATGGGCCCTGGTGGATCAGCAGCCGAAGTTGATCCGCTTGAAGGTGGCGTAGTGGTCGGCCGTGTAGTAGTCCTCCCGGCTCTGCCGGCCGGTGACGATGCGGCGCGCTCCGCGGGTCGGGGAGCCCGGGGTGATGACCGTGTACTCGTGGTAGTAGCCCCTGGTCTGGCTGGGCAGCACCTGTTCGCGGTTCTGGAAGACGACACCGTCCTGGCGGTACGGGAAGGGGCCTCCCGCGTCTATGAGTCTGAGGGTGTCGTGCGCCTGGGACGGCAGTGCGGAGGAGCAGATGCTGCCGACCGCTTTGGCGGAGACGGAGGCCGCTGCGGAAGGAGCCGCGGCGGCGACGGGCTGGACGAGGAGAGCGGCGGCGACGGCGGTCGCGCCGCCGATGGCGAGAAAGCGTGGGGGAATCTGCATAGCGGCATGATGACCCGCGTAGAGCTGAGCCGGTCAACCCCAAGTACGTTGATTTTTCTACTAGTTGCCTGGACTGCTGTTGTACGCAGCCGGGTCGGGGGCCCGCCGCCCGCGCGCGGAGGGGGTTTCCGCGGCGTGCTGGAGGAGCCGGAGCCGGCCTTCGTACGACCGGCTCCGATGGTGCGAGGCCAGGGGAGAAGGCCGGATTCCGGGGTTGTGCGACGTCCGGGTGCGTCAGACGAGGTGGATCGTGAAGCGCCTCACGACCTTGGGGGTCGTGGCGATCGTGTCAGCGTGGACCCAGCCGCGAGCCTTCTTGTACTCCCCGGTGCCGCCGGTGATCGCGTTGTCGAAGGGACCCTGGTCCAGGTAGTTGAAGTACACGCCCTGCACGGTGAGCTGGCCGCCCGGGAGGATGTAGGTCACGAGGCACTGCTCCGCTTCATCGGCGCCGCCCCGGGTGGTGGTGCAGGTGCCGTGGGTCTCGCCGACCTTGTTGTGGTCCTCGTCGAAGAGGTCCGAGCGGACGACGACTTCATCGCCCTGCGAGACGCTGCCGGGGGTGACGGGGAAGCGGGTGAGCTGCTGCACCTCGCCCAGGACCGTGATGACCCGGGTCTTGTCCCTGTCCTGGGCGGAACCGGTGTCCGTCGCGGCGGCCGCGACGGTGGTGCAGGCGAGGAGGGTGACCAGCGTGGCCGTGCCGATGCCGGCCGCTCTGATGGGGCGCATCATGCGACTCCTGAGGTTGATGTTCGGGAATGACCGGATAGCGAAATGCCATCCGATGTCGTTCGATTCCCTTCATAACCTCGACTCCGCCGCGCCGCGGAGCACCCCGGCACGAACCACCGGCACATCCAGCCGGTCGGACCAAAGTCAGGTGGGGAGCTCAGGACGAAGGCGAACGGCAGCTCCAGGCGATGCCGGGCGGTGAGCTCCTCGTCGGCGACGATCCCGCCCGTCGGCCCGTCGGCGGCGATGACGCCCTCGCTGAGGACGGCTCCAGGGCGTGCAGATGGCGCTCGCTCCCTCCGTATACTCCCGGTGTTCCGGCGGGGGCCGGTCCGTACGTGGCCGTCGTCGGCTCTCGTGGGCGGACGAGGACGGGTGGAGGGGATCACGCGCGTGGGCTTGGCAAAGGACCTCGGCGGTCCGCATCGGTCCGTCGGGGTGGCTCGGCGCCCGCGGATCGGCGGGGGCGGTGGCGTCCCGCGTTCGCTCCGTGAGCCCGCGGGCCGCCGTGCGCGCGCCGCCGCGGGTGGTGGCGTACGGGTACCCGCCGGGGTCCCGACCGCGCCGCCCGTGTCCACGCCGGCGCGGCAGCCTTGAGCACGGGCACCCTGGGGTCCGTGGCGTCGTCCGGGGGCGGTGCCGACGCGTGGCGGGTCGAGGTCGATGCGGCGCCGGGCCACCTGGTCGTGGCCGGGGTGATCGGCGAGGCCCGGGAGCACGCGCACGCCGCCGTACAGGTACTGGCGTGCGGGTCCGGCAGAGTGCTGCTGAGCGACGGGCGGGAGGAACTGCCCGTACGAGCCGCCGTCATCCCCGCCGGGCACACGCATCGCGTGCGTCCGGCACCGGGGCCGCCGCCGATGGGGGTGATGGTCTACCTCGACGCGGACACCACCGCCGGACGTGCCCTGCACGACACCGCGGCCCGTGGTGGGGTGGCCGGCTGGGCCGCCGCGGCGTCCGTGTTCGCCGAGGCCGAGTCGCCGCCCGTCGCCGTGTCGGCGGCCGGCGTGCTGCGGGCGCTGGACAGGCTCGGCGCCGCTGCCCCCGGGCAGCCCCGGCATCCGGCCCTCGCAGCGGCGCTGGCGGCGCTGCCGGGCGCGGTGGCGGACGGACCGGTGCGGGTGGGCGAGGTCGCCGCCCGGGCCGGGGTGTCGGCGAGCCGGCTGGGGCACCTGTTCGCCGAGCAGTTGGGCTGGTCGTTTCCGGCGGCGGTGCGGTGGGCGCGGCTGCAGGCCGCGATCGTCTCGGTGCGTGGTGGGGCGAACGCCACCGAGGCCGCGCACGCCGCCGGGTTCTCGGACAGCGCCCACCTGACCCGGGTGTGCAAGGCCATGTTCGGCATCACCCCCTCCCAGGCCCTGGCCGCCGCCCACTGGACGCCGGCGGCCGACGGCCCTGATACGCGGCGGGGCCGGTAGCGGATCCGTTCAAGCCCGCCGGGCACCTCGGCCGCGAGGCTGCCGGTATGCCCACAACGACCGCCGCGGCGCCCGCTGCCGCCCCCGCTCGCTTCCTGGTCCGGTACGCGTACGTGCCCTTCATGCTGCTCGGCGTCAACGGTGCCGCCATCTGGCTGGTGAGCGCCGGAGCCCCGAAACCGTGGCTGCTGGTGCTGTTGGCGTTCGCGGTGGGCTGCTCGTTCGCCGCCGAACGCGTGCTCCCGTACCTGCCCGCCTGGAACACCCCGCGCGGGGACGGCCGCCGCGACACCGTCCACGCGTTCGTCAACGAGGTGTTCACCCTGGCCGGACTCGCCGTCGTACCCGCGGCCGCCGCGCTCGCACCGGCCTCGGGGGCGTGGCCGGACAGCTGGCCGCTGTGGTGCCAGGTGCTGCTCGCCGTCGCCGTCGCCGACGTCGGCATCACCCTCGTACACCGCGCCAGCCACCACGTCGGCTGGCTGTGGCGGCTGCACGCCGTCCACCACAGCGTCACGCGCTTCTACGGCTTCAACGGTCTGATGAAGCACCCCCTCCACCAGAGCCTCGAGACCCTCGGGGGCGTCACCCCGCTGCTGCTGCTCGGCATGCCCCTCGACGTCGCCTCCGTCCTGGCCTTCGCCGTCGCCGTCCAGCTACTGCTCCAGCACTCCAACGCCGATTACCGCACCGGGCCGCTCACCAAGGTCCTCGCCCTCAACCAGGGCCACCGGTTCCACCACCTGAAATGGGCCGGCATCGGAGACGTCAACTTCGGCCTGTTCACCCTCGTCTGGGACCACGCGATGCGCACCTACACCTACGACCCGGACCGGCGGTTCACCTCCGAGGACCTGGGCATGGCCGCCAAGCCCGACTACCCGGTCTCCTACCTCGCCCAGCTCGCCGAACCGTTCCGGCCCGACCGGCCGAAAACAGGCACGCCCGGGCGTCCTTGATCACGCATGTGGCCACCGCCACTCCCCCACCCATCCCCATGACCGCAGGCCCGGTTCCGGGCCCGGGTCGCGGCGGGATCGACGAAGACAGGAGGAGCATGACCACCACCGACCTCACCGAGGCCAGGGAGCGGTCCGCACCACCGCCCGCTGCCGATCGCGCGGCGGAAGAGAGCACGACGGGGCTGCTGCGCCCCCATTACGCGAGTTTCGCCGCCGTGGTGACGCTACAGGTCATCGGCGCCCTCGCCGGTCTGATGCCGCTGCTGGCCGTCGTCGAGCTGGGGCGCACCCTCTTGGCACCCGGCCCGGTCGACGCCGGCCATGTCCGGATCGTCGTGATCGAGGGTGCCGCGGGCCTGTTCCTCCGGCTTCTGTTCACGGCCGCCTCGTCAGGACTGGGACACGTCGTGGACGGCCAGGTGCAGCTGACGCTCCGCCGGCGACTGGCCGCGCGGCTCGGGCGGGTACCGATCGGCTGGTTCTCCCGGCGCCGGACCGGTGAGCTGGCCAAGGTGGTGGGGGACGACGTCAGCGCCGTGCACCCGTTCATCGCCCACGCCCCCGGGGAGCTGGTTTCCGCCTTCGTGGTTCCTCTGGCGTCGCTGGTCTACCTGTTCACCATCGACTGGCGGCTCACGCTGATCACGCTGATACCGGTCGTGCTGGCCGTGGCGCTGGTCCCCCTGATGATGACCCCGGCCCGGTTGCGCGAGCAGGAGGAGTTCGACGCGGCCATGGGACGGATCTCGAGTTCCGTCGTCGAGTTCGTCCAGGGCATCGCGGTGGTCAAGGCGTTCGGCGCGTCGGGGCGCGCCCACCGTCGGTTCCTCACGGCCGTGGACGATTTCGTCGGCAGCTTCCTCGGGATGGTGCGCGGGCTCGCCGGCGTCGCCGCCGCCGTGCAGGTGGTGCTGTCGCCGCCGTTCGTACTGTCGGTCGTCCTGATCGGCGGTACGGCTCTGATCACCACCGGTGGCATGGCTCCGGCCGACCTGCTGCCCTTCCTGCTGCTCGGACTGGGCCTGACCGCTCCGGTGGCGGCCCTCGGCCACGGGTTCGACGACATGCAGGCGGCCCGCCGCGCCGTCGGCCGGATCCGGGAGGTGCTCGCGGTGCGGCCGCTGCCCGAGCCCGCGCACCCGGTGGCGCCGCGGGGCCACCGGGTGGAACTGCGGGGCGTCCGGTTCGGCTACGACGCCGATCGCGAGGTCCTGCGCGGCGTCGACCTGGTGCTCGAACCGGGGACGACCACCGCGATCGTGGGGCCGTCGGGGAGCGGGAAGTCCACGCTGGTGCAGCTGTTGCCGCGGTTCTTCGACCCGACCCACGGCTCGGTGACCCTGGGCGGTGTGGATCTGCGCGAGCTCGGCAGCCGGGAGCTCTACCGGACGGTCTCCTTCGTCTTCCAGGACGTCCGCCTGCTGCGTGCATCGGTCGTGGACAACATCGCCCTGGCGGTACCGCACGCCGACCTCGACGACGTGGTGCGCGCCGCCCGACTGGCGAACATCCACGACCGGATCCTCGAGCTGCCCCGCGGATACCGGTCGGTGGTCGGTGAGGACGCCGGTCTGTCGGGTGGCGAGGCACAGCGGATCGCGCTCGCACGCGCACTGCTCGCCGACGCGCCCGTCCTCGTGCTCGACGAGGCGACCGCCTTCGCGGACCCGCAGACCGAACAGGCGGTGCGCCGGGCACTGGCGACGCTGGGGGGTGACCGGACGGTCCTGGTCATCGCCCATCGCCTGGAGACGATCGCCGACGCCGACACCGTCGTGATGCTGGACGAAGGACTGGTCGTCGAACAAGGCAGACCGGCCGAACTGCTGGCGCGCCCCGGAAGGTTCGCCGCGTTCTGGCAATCCCGGCGGACGACGCCGGCCGATCAGGTCGCGACGCCGGATGACGTACCTCGAGGAGGCGGGCCCCGATGATCCGAATGCTGCTGCGCGTACTGGGCCGCGAATACGCCCGGCCGGTGCGTCGCACCGTGGCCCTGATGAGCGCGACCGCGGTGGTCGAGGGCCTGTCCTACGCCCTGCTGGTTCCCGTGCTGCGGGCCCTTTTCGGCAGCACGCCCGAAGACGCCCGGCTCTGGCTGATCGCGTTCGGGACCGCGGTCGCGGGCTACGCGGTACTGCGGTACGTCAGCGACCGGTCCGGTTTCCATGCCGGGGCCACGCTGTTGCGCGGCACGTACCACCGTCTCGGCGATCATCTGGCACGACTGCCCCTGGGCTGGTACGACGCGGGCCGCCTCGGAGAGGTGTCCGTCCTGGCCGGCCGCGGCGTCCTCCAGGCGATGAGCGCGATCGCGCACCTGCTGGGACCGTTCATCTCCGCCTGCGTGACCCCCCTGACGATCGTCGTCGTGATGCTGGCCTTCAACTGGCAGATCGGTCTGGCCGCGGCGGCCGCCGTACCGATCGTGGCGGTGATCCAGAACCGGACCGGCCGCTCGATGGCCGCCGCCGACGCCGAGCGGCACGCACGCGACCACGAGGCCACCGGGCGGGTCATCGAGTACCTCCAGGCCCAGCCGGTGCTGCGCGCCGGAGGCCGGACCGTCGAACGCTTCCGGCTGCTCGACGACTCGCTGCGGGACGTCGAGCGCGCGTCCCGGCGCTCCGCGCTGTCGGCGCTGCCCGGCGTGGTGGGGTTGACGCTCACGGTGCAGACGGCGTTCACCGTGGTGCTGGCCCTGGGCGCCTACCTCGCGCTCGGCGGGGACATCGGTGCGGCGGAGGTCCTGTCGCTCCTGGTGCTGGCCGCCCGCTGCGCGGATCCGTTGCTGTCCCTGGCGGACCTCGGCGGCCGGATGCGCGGCGCACGTCACGAGCTGGAGAGGCTCGACGCGGTGTTGCGTACCGAGCCACTGCCGGAAGCCGCAGAGCCGGTCCAGCCGGTACGGCACGACGTGGAGTTCGAGTCCGTCTCCTTCCGGCGCGGCGACCGGACGGTGATCGACGACCTGTCGTTGTCGTTGCCGCAGGGACAACGGCTGGCCGTGGTCGGACCCTCGGGTTCCGGCAAGAGCACGTTCCTGCAGCTGCTCGCGAGGTTCTACGACGTGGACGCGGGGGCCGTGCGCGTGGGCGGTGTGGACGTTCGTGCGGTCGACCCGCAGGTGTTGGCGGCGCAGTTCGCCATCGTCTTCCAGGAGGTCTATCTCTTCGACGGCACGATCGAGGAGAACGTGCGTCTGGGCCGCCCGGACGCGGACGACGCCGAGGTACGGGCGGCAGCGGCGGCGGCGCGGTTGGACGAGGTGATCGAGCGCCTGCCCGGTGGATGGTCCACGCGTGTCGGCGAGGGCGGGGCGCTGCTCTCGGGCGGGGAGCGCCAGCGCGTCTCGATCGCGCGGGCACTGCTGAAGGACGCGCCCGTCGTGCTGCTGGACGAGGTGACCTCGGCGCTGGACCCGGTGAACGAGGCAGCCGTCCACGAGGGCATCGAACACCTGATGGCCGGCCGGACGGTGGTGATGGTCGCCCACCGGATGCGGACCGTCCAGCGGGCCGATCGCGTCGTCTTCCTGGACGGCGGCCGGATCGTGGAGGAAGGCAGCCACGACGAACTGCTGCGCCTCGGCGGCCGCTACGCCGCTTTCTGGAACGCATCCCTGGCTCCGGGCGGCGCGTGACGAACCGGACCACGGCGGTCGGACCGTGCCGACGGCCCTGCCGGAGCAGGTCCGTCGGCCCCGCGCGGGCTGGAAGACGCCGACCGTGCCCGAGCGGGCCACCGCCCCGTACGCGGTCGCGCCGCCCGGCCCCAACTGCCCGGACTCCGACGCCATCAGCGCGCCGTCCACGCCCTCCTGCGAGGGGCCGGCCGTGCCGCAAGGCAGCAGGCCACCCGGCGGGCCGCCCACCCGTTCCGCGCCGGCGCGGCCCGGCCGCGGGGGCGGGCCGGGTTCGTCCGGCTCCGCCCGTACGTCACCTAGCGGGTCCGGAACGGACCGCGCACCGGCAGCCGCCTGCTGCCGGGTGCGCGGGCTCGGCCGGCTCGACGGGCTCCGCCTGCACGATCGCCCGCTACGGCCGCGTTGAGCTCTGCGCTGCCATCGTCGGCCGTCTCGTCTTCGGCGGCGAGATCATCGAGATCGGCACCGACTCCTATCGCCTCGCCACCAGCCGCGCCCGCGCCGCCGAACATGAAGCCGCCGCGGGCTGGCCTTCCTCAGCCCCTCACACGTCGGCGATCAGGGCATACCGTTCATCGTCCACCGGACCACCCCACAGATCGGGATCGCCGCTGAGCGGCTCGATTCGCACAGCGGCAACAAGAGGGCGCACGGCCGCAGCAAGGTCCTCGGCGCTGATTCCGCCGTTCCACGGCAGCGATTCGGCGCCGGCCACATACGGGACGCCCTTCTGGCCTGCCTCACGCCAACGCCCCTCGACCAGTACCAGCCGGCCTCCCGGCCGCAAGCGGGTCACCCACTCGCGCAAGGCGGCCTCCGGATCGGGCAGCGTCCACAGCAGGTGGCGCGACAGCACGACATCGAACCGCTGTTCCCCGGTCGGGGGCATCATGGCGTCACCGACCAGGAAACGGCCGGCAAGGCCGGCGGTCTCGAACTTCGTGCGCGCCTGCTCAACCATGCGCGGCGCCAGGTCGACCCCGGTCGGCCGGTGCCCGGCCTGGGCCAACAGCAAGGACACTGATCCGGTGCCGCAGCCGATGTCGAGAACGTCGACTGGATCGGTCGGCATCAAGGAGTGCAGGAGCCGGGTCCACGCAGCGCGTGTGTTGTCAGCCCTCAGCCCGTGGTCGGGCTCGTCGTCGAAGGCGGCTGCGGCGGCATCCCAGTAGGCTGTGATCGAAGCATTGCGGTCAGTCATGACTCGATGTTCTC
Organism: Streptomyces sp. NPDC048352; assembly: GCF_040651895.1. Lineage (NCBI taxonomy): Bacteria > Bacillati > Actinomycetota > Actinomycetes > Kitasatosporales > Streptomycetaceae > Streptomyces > Streptomyces sp. NPDC048352. The sequence continues at coordinate 12,420 of NZ_JBEZKZ010000014.1, read as the reverse complement.
AGCAGCCACTGACACTCCAGACGCCCGGCAGCGGCGTCAGTTCTCACCGACGTTCTCCGGCGCGGGGGCTCAACACGCGCGAACTGCCCGCGATGCGGCGTCATCAGGCCCGCGAATGCGGCGGCGGCAGGTCTGCGCCGTGACCTGCGGCCACCGTTGCCGTCGGCGGCAGGGGTCGGTCAGCCGCTACCCGTGGTTCATGAACCAGTGAGTGTCGAAAAAGCGGGCCATCGTGAACGGGTGGTGCGGGTCGATGAGGATGCGGCAGACGAACTCAGCGGCTTGGCAGTCGAAGGGGACGTCCTCACCGTCGAAGGACCGGACCACGACAGGCCAGCGGTCGGGGTCGCCGCCGTCGGCCCTCCAGCAATACAGGTTCTCGTGCTCCGTGCCTGCCCAGATGAGCAGGCCGTCTTCCATGAGGTCCGTCCACGGCTCCTGGTTCAGGCCCAGGAATCCGTCGAAGGCGCCCTTGCCGAACGTCTCGACCATGCGCTTGTAGTCGCTCGGCAGCGATGTGCCCAGGCGGGACTCCATCTCGACCCAGTCCATGTCCGGCCGCTGGTCGGACTGCGTCCAGCCGGTGATCAGTCTGAGCCGCTCCATCCAGTCGATGTCCTCACCCTCATCCTCCTCCTCGTCCGGAGCGACACCCAAGGCTTCGGGCACCTCTCGGCCAGCGATTACCAGCACCGACCGCTCGGTCCCTTCGGCGTCCCGCGCCGTCCCCGTGCCGACCCACTGATCCCCGTACGCCCACGCCCGTAGCGTCACGGCGCGGTCCTCGAAGGGGACGAGGAGGGCCGCGCCCCTGGACTCGTCGACCGTCGGATCGGTGAAGCCATCGAGGACGAGGGTGCGCGGGACGCCGTACCTGCCTGCGAGGAGGTCGGTCAGTTCCTGCGGGTCCAGATCGCCGGGCAGGTACACATAGCTGTCCCCCGGGCCGAGTCGAGCCAACAGGTCGCTGACGGCCGCTTGCGTGAGCTCCATGGCGGACAGTGAAGCGCACCGCACTGACAATGCGGCTCATCAGGTCCAGACCGTGGCCCAAGGCAGCACAGCCCGTCGCCGACGGGCTGGAGGGTGCGTCCGGCGGAGTCGGAGCACGGGCGGGGGTGCCGGTGATGCGGCGGGGGGAGTCGGCGTGCAGATGGGGGCCCTTCGCCTCGGAGCCCGGCGCGGTGGCGGGCTTCGTCACCCGAATGCGTACCAGGCCCGCTCCTTCGGTGCGGCGGGGCCGGGGCGTGTGGTTTCCTGGGGCCGCCTCGCACTGTAGCGAGACGACTACTCCCAGTGAAGGGGATGTTGTGAGCGTTCTGGACATCAAGCTGGAGCGGGCGTTCGACGTGTTCGACTCGGACCGCGACGGGCGGCTCGAGAAGTCGGACGTCATTGGCCTCTCGGACAAGCTCGCCGAATCACTCGGCTACGCCCCGGACGCCGTGGCCGGACTCCGGGACTCCCTGGCGCAGTTGTGGGACACCGTCTTCGAGAAGATGGACAAGGACCACGACGGGGGCGTCGACCGGCAGGAGTTCAGGTCGGCGTTCCGGGCGCGGATCGTCACGGACCAGAACCGGATCTGGGACCGCATCAGGACCATGAGCAACGCCTGGACCGAGCTCGGTGACCGCGACGGCGACGGCATGCTGAGCCGCGAGGAGTACACCTCCCTGCTCCACGGCATGTTCCGCCTGCCCCGCGAGACCTTCGAGGAGGCCTTCAACCGGCTGGACGTCGACGGCGACGGGCAGCTGAGCCGTGACGAGATCAGCTCCGCGATGAAGGAGTACTACACGAGCGAGAACCACGCGGCCCGCGGCAACCAGTTCTTCGGCCGCCTCTGAGCGGTGGGCGGGGGCGCCTCCCCGCCCCCGCTGCCCCGCCCGCCCCGGCGGCACGCGGGGCCGATCCGTATCGCGTTCCCGCTCGTTGACGGGGCGGGCGAAGCCGCCCCGACACCCACTGGAGGACCCCTTGATGGCCGATGCCGCACTGCCGGTGATCGTTCTCTCCGACCCCGATCCGCTCCGCCGGCACGAGACGGCCGAGCTGGTGCAGAGCTGGTACCGGACGTCGTTCCGCGTGCTACAGGTCGCGGGACCGGCGGAGGTGGTCCGGGCGCTGAGGTCGCTGGCCGACCGCAAGGTGCCCGTCGCAGCCGTGCTCGCCGACGAAGCCCCCGACCCGGGTGCCGCGCCCCCCGGCGTACGCTGGCTGCCGCTGGCCCGCACTGGTGACGCCGTGCCCCAGGGGGCCGGCGGGGCCGCCGCCCGGAGCGACGACGGCCCGGCCGAGCACCTCAGGGGCGCGCTCGACGACTCCTTGTGCACCTGGAACGCCGACTGCCACGGGGACCTGCCGACCGCCGAAGTGCGCGGCAGCCGCTTCTCACCCGCCGCCTACGCGGTTCGCGACTTCCTCGGCCGCAGCGGCGTGATCTTCCGCTGGCTGCCCGACGAGGACGTGCGCGACGCCCCGGTGACCGTCCGGCTCGGCGACGGCACCGAGATGGCGGACCCCTCGATCAGCGAGCTGGCCGAGCGGCTCGGGCTCATCCGGCCGGCCGAGCGGACCCACTACGACGTCGCGGTGATCGGCGGCGGCCCCGGGGGCCTGTCCGCGGCCGTGTACGCCGCCGCCGAAGGCATGAGCGTGGTCGTCATCGAGGACGACGCGCCCGGCGGCCAGGCGGGAACGACCTCGCGGATCGAGAACTACCTCGGGTTCCCCGTGGGCCTCACGGGTGGCGACCTCGCCCAGCGTGCCCTGCAACAGGCCCGCCGGGCCCGCGTCGAATGGCAGCCCACGCGGGTGGCCAGCGGCGTGACCCCGACCGCGGCTGGCGGGCACACCGTCGAGTTCGTCAAGGCGGGCACCGAGGAGAGCGCCTCGGTGACCGCGGCCGCCGTGGTGGTCGCCACCGGCGTGGACTGGAACCGCCTGACGGCTCCCGGCGTCGACCGCCTCCTCAACTCCGGCGTCTACTACGGGTCGTGCCTGTCCGACGCCCCCTCCACCGCCGGGGAGGACGTGTTCATGGTGGGCGCGGGCAACTCCGCCGGACAGGCCGCCCTCTACTTCGCGCGCTACGCCCGCTCCGTCACCCTGCTGGTACGGGGCACCGACCTCGGCGCGTCGATGTCGAGCTACCTGGTGCAGCGCATCGAGCGGACCCCGGGCCTGCGGGTCCTGCTGGGCACCGAGGTCGCCGAGTGCCTCGGCGAGAGCACCCTCAGCGCCCTCAGGCTGCGGGACCGCGACGGCGGCGAGAGCACCGTTGCCGCGCACTGCCTGTACGTGCTGATCGGCGGCCGGCCGTCGACCGAGTGGCTCGGCGGCGCGCTGAGGCTCGACGAGCGCGGGTACGTGCTGACCGGCAGCGGTGGAGCCGGCCCGGACGCGCTGCCGATGGAGACCAGCGTGCCCGGCGTGTTCGCCGTGGGCGACGTACGCTCCGGATCCGTCAAGCGCGTCGGTGCCGCCGTGGGCGAAGGCGCCGCGGTCGCCCAGTCCCTGGTCGAGTACCGCCGGCGCCACCCCGACCGCTTCCAGGACGCGCGGGCGTCCTGCGGCTTCTGACCGCCGCCGCGCCGGCGCCGTCAGTGCTGTCCACCGCCAGGCCGACGGCCGCACCCTGGCCTCCCGTACGCGGCGGGGCACCGGGTGGGCCGTGCGGGCCGCCGGCGTACCCCTCACCGCGGGGGAACCACCCGCCGCCACCGGCTGGTTGTGGAATGCCGGCCGTGGGCATCCTGGGGAGGGGCCGGACCGGCGGCGGATGCGGGGTGGGGCTGGTGGAGCAGCGGGTCGAGGTCCTGTCCGACCAGCGCGGTGTGCGGGTCATCATCTGCTCCGGTGAGTTCGACCAGGGCACCCTCGGGCCTCTGCGGGCGGCCGCGGAGGCGGCGGTGGGTGATGCGGCCGTGCGGTGGATCGCGCTGGACGTCACCGGCGTGGAGTTCGCGGACTCCACCCTTCTCAACCTGCTCCTGTGGCTGCTGCGTACGGGACGTCTGGTCCTGATCGGTCCCACTCCGCACCGCCTGAACCGGGTGTTCGACCTGACCCAGGCCGGTGACCTCTTCCGGGTCGTGGACAGCGTGGAGGAGGCGCGCCTGCTGTAGCCGCGGCGCGGGGGCCGGCGGCCGCGGGGTGTCCCGGGCACGGCGAGGCCCCCGACCCGGGGGGAGGGGGTCGGGGGCCCGGTCGTGCCAGGGCACCTGCGCCGGATCAGTGGCGGAAGGCGTCCTTGGTCTTCTCCTTGGCCTGACGTGCGTCGCCCTTGGCCTGGTCGGCACGGCCCTCGGCGACCATGCGGTCGTTGCCGACGGCGCGGCCGAGGGCTTCCTCGGCCTTGCCCTTGGCCTGCTCGGCGTGTGCCTTGGCCTTCTGTTCACCCGACATGGGGACCTCCTCGTCGATGTACCGGCTCGGTCGTGAACGCTCTCTTGCTCGCGTCCGGCGACCGTAAACCCCCGTTTCCGGAACGGGGCCGCCTCGCGGGTGACGTGCATGGGCCCCGGGGCTCGGGGCACAGGCCCTTGCGGACGGTTCGTCGCTCAGGAGGTGGTGGCGGTGCGCGCTACGAAGGTGCTGGACTCCTTTCCCGCCGGTCATCCGCACGGAAGTTGGCTCGCCGAGGAGTACGCGGCCCGGTGCCGGGAGCGGGGCGAGCGGGCGACCGTGGTGATGGACCTGGAGAGGGACGCCTTCCTGGTCGTGGCCCCGGACCCGGACGCGGCGCGAGACCGGGCGGCGTAAGGGCGTCCCCAGGCCGCTCCGCCGCGTCACCCGGCCCAGTGCACCCGCCCCAGATGGATCAGGCGGAGCTGGCGGCGGGCCGTGGCGAGGGTGGCCGACCAGTCCTCGCCCCGCAACGAGGCGGCGAGGAAGGCCGACGCGGTCATGAACATGTGGTCCACCAGGAGCCGCGAGAGCATCGTCACGTCGTCGGCGTCCCAGTCCTCGCTCAGGGGGTCGGCCCCGAGCGCGGCCCCCATCTCCTCGGCGAAGGCGTCGAGTTGCCCGGCGATGGCCTCGCGTACCGCCGGTACCCCGCCGTGGCGCTCACGCACCAGGAAACGGACGTGCGCCGGCCGGCTGCGCACCAGTTCGGCGACGAGCAGCACCGCGGCGTCACCGCGCTGTTCGGCGTCCCCGGTCGCGGCGAGGATGCCGCGCACCGTCTCGTGCAGGCTCGCCAGCGCCTCCTCGACCAGCGCGGCTCCCAGGTCGCCCACGCCCCGGAAGTGCCGGTAGAAGGCCGTGGGGGTGACGCCGGCTGCCCGGGCGACCTCCCTGAGGCCGAGACTGCCGAGGCTGCGCTCCTCCATCTCGGACAGGGCCGCGTCGAGGAGGGCGCGCCGGGTGCGACGGCGCTGGGTCTCGCGGACCCCGGTGTGCGGACTCATGACGTGAAGTCAACCGCGTCACCTCGACAGGCGCCAGCATGAGGCGAACTGAACTGGGTAGTCAGTGTACAACTGTTACCTGAACAGGAGGACGTCTCATGCTCTTCCTCATAGGTGCGTTGCTGGTGTTCGGGGTCGTCCTCGGCACCGTGGCTCACGTTCCCGTTCCCGTCAGCGTGGTGGCCGGCCTGGCCATCGCCCTCTGGCTCGCCGTCTTCCTCGCGCGCGAGCGCTTCTCGGACCACCGCCGGCCCGGAGGGCCGCACTTCGGACGAGGGGGCCGGCGATGAGCTCTCGGACCGAGTCCCCTGCCCGCGCCGCGACCCGGGTCCGGGTCCGCGTCCGTGACGGCGACGCGATGGCCGTCGCGTCCTTCGTCCTCGGCCTGGTGGGCCTGCTCGTGATGAACCTGCTCCTCGGTCCGGCCGCCGTCGTCCTCGGTGTCCTCGCCCTGCGGCGGCACACGGCCCGGCCGGGCCGGGCCCGCCTGGGCATCGCGCTGGGCGTGGCGGACCTGGTGGTCCTCGCCTGTCTCGTCACCGCCGACGGGACGTGGTCGTGGGGTGTGACCTGACGCTTCGGGTTTCCCCGCCCCGGTGACAAGAGGCGGGCCGGCACTGCGCCGGCCCGCCTCGCCGGGGTCTGCGGCGGGTGCGGGGGCGCCACGCCGGCTGCCGCTCGGCGACGTTTGGGCGCTGGCGCGGGACCGGGGTTGTGGGAGACCTTGTGAGCTATCGCCGCGTTTCAGGCATACCCGGCTGTTCTGCCAGCGGTGAACAATGGCCCGAGCGGGCTCGCTGATCACTACCGTCCGGTCTCATGACGATGGTTACCACACGCACCATCCAATACCCGGCCGACGGGTTGATGATGGTTGGGCACCTCGCGCTTCCTGCCGGTGTCGACCGCCGGCCCGCGGTGCTGCTCGGACCCGAGGGCATGGGGCTCAGCGATGTCGAGCGCCGCCGGGCCGATGCTCTCGCCGAGCTGGGATACGTGGCGCTGGCCTTCGACCTTCATGGCGGACGCTATCTGGGTGACCCCGAGGAGATGCTGGCCCGTTGCCTGCCGCTGCTCGATGATCCCGACCGGATGCGGGGCATCGGCCATGCGGCGCTCAACGTGTTGCGCGCCGAACCGCGGACCGACCCCGACCGGATCGCCGCCGTCGGCTACGGCACCGGGGGCGCCGTCGGGCTGGAACTCGGGCGCGATGGCGTCGACCTGCGCGCGATCGGGACGGTCAACGCACTGACCACGGGCCGGCCGGGCGAGGCGGCGCGCATTCGCTGCCCGGTGTGGGCCGGGGTCGGGTCGGAAGACCCGATCATGCCGCCCACGCAACGGGACGCGTTCGCCGCCGAGATGCAGGCCGCGGGCGTCGACTGGCGCATCACGGTCTACGGCGGCGCCCTGCACGCCTTCCACCACCCACCGGTCGATCACCCCACGGTCCCCGGCGTCGGCTACCACCCCCAGCACGCGCAGCGAGCCTGGCGCGACGTCCTCGACCTGCTCGCCGAGTGCCTACTCGTCACGGAGTGATCGCCTTCTGTCAACGCGCCTGCGCGAGCATCGGCTCGATCGGAGGACGCGGCGTCACCCTGACCCCCTCCCCGAACGCGACGGACGCTCCCCCGCGAGCCCTAGGCGTCAGGCGGTGTTGATACTGGCGAGGGTTCTCTGGAGCCGACGGATCGCGTCTTCCGCTTCCGTGTACTCCTGGAGGGTCGGCTGGACGGCGCCGAAGGTGGGGCCGCCTCCGGCGGGCAGCGCCCGCCAGTGCAGGACTGGCGTGAGCGCGGTGGCAGCTGCGCCGAGGAACCAGGCCAGGCGTCCGTGGACGTGGGCGAGGGCGATGGCCACAGCGGCGAGCGCTTCCCGCAGGTGTTCCAGTCGGTCGACCTCGGGCAAGCCTTGCCGGGACTGCGGGGTGCCGACGGCGGCGTGGAGGTCGGCGGCGGCTTTCGCGGCGACGGTACGGTCGGTGGGCGACAGCTCCCACGCCTGATCACGGATTTGCCGCTCGGCTTCCTCCGCCAGATCCTCAATGATCTTCCCCATGCCCATGCCTGCATCCTACGCATGCCGGGGCTGTCAGCAGCAGAGCACAGACAGACGGTAATGAGCCGGTTGGGCCGGCGGCGGCTCTGGCCGCGCGTACGGGCGTACGCCGCCGTCGTCCATCGGGGCGTCGCGGCGCAGGACGCGTGCGACGTCGCAGTCCTCCAGGTAGAGGCCGCCGCGGTCGTCGAGAAGTGGGGAGGTGGCTGCCCACAGACCGGTGGCGGCGCCTTGGGACGGTAACTTGAAGCCGTCGCCGACCACGTTGCCGTGCACGTCCACCCAGCCGCGTTCGGCCTGCTCCTCGAAGGTCATCTCCCGCTGGAGTCCGGTGATGATCTTCCCTGGGTGAAGGGCGAACGCCCGAGAGGGAGTTGGCGGTCTTGGACTGCCCGTACGCCAGCCACTTGTCGTAGCCGGTGCGGAAGTGGGGGTCGTGCCAGCGGACGTCGGTCAGGGCGTGGCCGGCTGAACTCGGTCCGGCTGCGCGGCGTTGACGGACTTCATCCGTGCCGAAGAGCACCGCGTCACCGGGACGCAGCGCCCACCGGCCTCGGCCAGGACTTTCCTGCCGGGGCCGGTGGGCGGGTGCCGTCGGGGTCCGGGCCGGGCCCGGTGCCGGGTCAGCTGATGGACTTGATGGCGCCCCAGCCGCCGCTGCCGACCTGGGTGCTCGGGCCGTCGATGGGGCCGTGGATGTCGGTGCCGCCCTTGTAGAACTTGAGGGTGCCGTCGCCGGCGGTGGCCCACATGTCGGCCGTGCCGTCGAGGTTGGCGTCCGCGGCGCCGGCGATGAGCGGCCGGTTGGCGACGGTGTAGCCGCGGCCGAACTCGTTGAGGTCGCTGAAGGTCTTCCCGTCGGGCTGGCCGAGGTAGGCGTAGAGGACGCCGTCACGGGTGTCGCGGGCCAGCAGGTCGGGGCGGCCGTCCTTGTTGGCGTCGCCGAGGGCGCTCAGGTCCATGACGTCCCAGCCGCCGTTGCCGATGACGACGGGAGCGCCGACGGCCGCGGCGGTGCCGACGACCCCCGGGTACAGGAAGAGCTTGTTGGTGTGCGTGACGACGAGGTCCGGCTTCCCGTCGCGGTTGGTGTCGCCGATGCCGACGACCTGGGCGGTGGTGGGCAGACCGCCGGCGATCTTGATGGGGGCGCCCAGGGTGCCGTCGCCGAGGTTGGGGTAGACGCGGATCTCGCCGCCGACGCGGGCGACGACGTCCTCCATGGCGTCGCCGTTCCAGTCGCCGCGGTGCGTCACGGACGCCCCCGACCAGCCGCCGGTGCCGATGATGGTGGGCGCGCTGAGGCCGCCGGTGCCCGTACCGGGGTACAGGCGCAGCTTGCCGGTGTCGTCGACCGCGACGAGGTCCGGCTTGTTGTCGCCGGTCAGGTCGCCCGGGACGGCGTACGACGTGCTCGCGACCCAGGAGCGCACGTCGTCCACGCGGGTCGCGACGGCGCCGGTACGGGTCTCGGTGGGCGGCGTGCCGAGGCATCCGCCCTGCCAGGAACGGCTGGTGACGGCGAGGAGTTCCTGGGTGCCGTTCTTCTCGCGCAGGACGGGGCCGCCCGCGTCGCCCTGGCAGATGGCCCCGTCGCCGGTGGCGGTCAGGGCGAGGTCGGTGGAGCCGTTGGCGACCGCCGTGAAGGAAGCGGTGTGCAGGCGGTCGGGGACCCAGGCGGTCTTGGTCCGGCCGAAGCCGGCCGCCCGCACGGTCTCGTCGGCGCCCGCGGGCGTGGTGGCCAGGACGGCCGGCTTCAGGTTGGCGATGCCGGTGTCCAGCTTCACCATGACGAGGTCCCGCTCCGGGTGCGGGACGAGCCGGATCGCGGTGCGGGTGGCTCCGGCGGTGGTCTGGGTCAGGTCCGTCCTGCCGACGGTGACCGTGACGGGGGCCGTGGGCTTGCCGGGCTGGACGACGCCGGTCGCGTCGGCGAAGCAGCTCGCGGCGGACAGGACCCACTGGGGGGCCACGAGGGTGCCCGTGCAGGCGCGCTCGGCGTTGCCGATGACGATGGCGGCGGTGTGGGAGTGGGCGGCCGCCTCGGCCGGGGTTCCCTGCAGGGCCTGGGCGGGCGACGCCAGCAGGCCTCCGGCCACCGCGGCGACGGCGGCGGCGCCGCCGATCCATGCTCTGCGACGACGTACGTTCGACATGGTGTTCTCCGAAAAATCGAGTCAGGGCGTTCCGGCCGCGCGAGACGGCGGACGGAAGGGTGGTCGCATGCGGCGGTCCGGCGGGATGTCCCCGCCGGCCGCCGGTGGAGGGCTACGAGGAGACGGTGATCTCGACGAGGACGTGATCGCGGCGCTCGGGGTCGGCGGCCTCGCCCACGCCCTTCCACTCGTTCGGGGCCACCGTCACGTTCTGCTTGCTGCCCTCGGCGGTCAGCGTCACATCGGCCTCGTGGGTGGCGTCGCCCTTCATCCCGTACACCGCGGGAACCTCCAGGCTGAGGTGGCCGGTCTTCCCGGTGGCGCGGAAGCAGATCTTGCCCCGGGTCCGGGAGTACACCTCCATCAGCCCGGAGGCCGAGGCGCAGTCGGCGAGCACGATGTGCCCGTCGCCGCGCTTGAGGGTGATGCCCAGTTCGGCCTGGATCCTCGCGGCGTCCGGGTACGCGAAGTCCTCCACCGCGTGCGGTGGCAGGTCGGTGCTCACCGCGGCCGTGCCCTGGGCGGGGGCCTCACTGGCGTGCGTCGCGGTGACGGCGAGGGTGATGCAGGCCGCGGCCGCCGCTGTGGTCGCGATGACGCGTCGTACGAGCTTCATTCCGTTGTTCCTTTCATGCGCAGGGAGGCGGGCCGCCGATGCGGCCGTGAACGCCGAGGTGTAGAGGGGGCTACCACTGCAGCCAGCCGATGACCGTGGTCACCGCTTCACCCGTGAACTCCGAGACCTTGCCGCCCACCGTGTGGGCCAGGCCCGCCCGCTCGAGAAAGACGGACTTCCCGAGGAATACGCCGCCGAGCACGAACTTCCCGAGCGACGTGTGGAACTCGCTGCTGTCCCAGCCGTACGCCTGGCCCGTGAAATAGGCGCTCACCCCCTTGAGGGCCACGGAGACACCGCCGAGCACGAGACTGGCCCCCAACAGGAAGGGCGAGGCCGGCGTCGGGATGAAACCGAGCCCCATGGTGATGAGCGAGGCCGTGCCGGCGAGCGTGGACCAGCGCTTGGTGACCTTCGCCCAGTCCTTGTCGCTTCCCGTGTCCGAAGGCCACAATCCCCATTCCACGTACCAAGGCGTGTCGTTGGCGGTGGTCTGCGAGGGATGGGTGCCGTTCGCCTCGTACTGGCGCGCATCCTCGACCGCCTGCTTCGCCCTCGCGATGGCCTCGGCCCTCTGCTTGACTTCGGCGGTCAGGCGGGCGGCGGTGGCCGCGTCGGCGGCGGCCTGCGCGTCCTGGCCGGCTTGCAGGGCGGAGGCACGGGCCTGGCTGGCGCTCGCCTGGGCGCTCGACGCGGAGGAGGCCGCCTGCCGCGCCGACGCCACGGCCTGGCGCATCGAATAGTTCGCGGAACGGGAGGCGACCTGGGCTGCGGAGGCCGCCTGCTTGGCACTCGCCGCCGACTTGGCCGCTTCGGCCGCCGACAGGTCAGCGGCATCCGCGTTCGTCTTCGCGTCCCGCGCCGCGGTCTCGGCGTCCGCGGCATGGCCCTGTGCCTTCAAGGCCCACGTGCTCGCATCTGCCGCGGCCTGACGGGCCTCGGCCGCAGCCTTGGAGGCCAGCGCCGCGTCCTCCAGGGCCTTCGCCGCCACCTTCGCGGCGTGCGCGATCGAGGCGCGGATCGCGGAGACGTGGGTGGCGTGGTCCTGGTCCAGGCGGGCGATGTTGAACCTGTCCTGGAGGACGAAGTACCGCCGCATGCGGGCGGGGCCCTCCAGCACGATCTGCGCGGCCGACTTCATGTAGGGGCCGCCGGCGGAGAGGAGGGCGAACACCTCGGCTTGGTCGTCGACCTTCACCGCGTCCGCCAGTTCGACGGTGAGGAAGCGGTGCAGGGCAGCGGCGCTCCCGTCGGCCAGGGCCGCCTCGGCCTTGGACCTGACGTTGCTGCCCGGGTTCTGGTTCAGGAGCTCGAACACCATGACGCGGTTCTGCGTGGCGGAGGCTTCGATGACCCCGTGGGTGAGGAAATCGCGCGCCGCGTTCGGGTCGTCGCTCGCCAGCGCCCGGTGGGCGGCTGCGGCGACTTCCGAGCCGGCCGTCCCGGCGATGGCGAGCACGGTCTCCCGGTCGTCCTGCTGCTCGGCGAGAAGACGGTCGGTGTCGATCCAGTTGACGACGTCCTGTTCGGCGCCGGCGAGGGCGAACTCCGCGGCGTCGCGCGTCCACGTGCCCGGTGAGTCGAGGAGGCGTACGGCGGCCTTCCGGCCGGCCGTGACGGCCGCGACCAGGTCACCGCCGCGCAACGCCTCGGAGGCGGCCGCCACGAGGTCCTTGATGTCGGTGGCGGTCCTGTCGGCCTGCGTGCGCTCCCTCGCCGCCCGGGCGATTTCCTCGGTCTCGGCCTGTGCCCTGAGGCGGGCCTCCTCGACTCCCATCGCGGTGTCCTCGGCGATGCGGGCGGTTTCCGCGTCCCGCGCCGCCCGTTCCACGGCCTGGGCTTCCTTGACCGCGTTGGCTGCCGTGTTGGCGGCCTGCAGTGCGGCCTCCGCGTAGGCGGTGGACCGCTTGGCGTAATCGATCGCCTTGCCCGCGTTCGCCGCGGCGTCGTCCGCCGCGGCCGCGGCCTTCTCCGCGTGGTCGGCTGCGCTGTTGGCGGCGTCGCGTGCGGCACCGGCGGCGGCGGAGGCCCGGTTCGCCAGGGTCTGCGAGAGGGCCGCGGCCCGGGCCGCGCGTGCGGCGGCCGCGTCGGCCTCGGCCGCTGCCGCCCTCGCCTCGGCCGCCTGGGACTTGGCGCTGCCGGCGGAGGCGGCCGCGTCGGCGGCGGC